>CAYIBG010000175.1:0-4875 GCA_964361365.1 uncultured Ignavibacteriaceae bacterium
TAACGATCATTGAACGCAGGGCGAACCCGAACTACCCGAAGTGAGCGTTCAAAAGCAGTAAAGGAGTAACATCATCAATAGGTGGCTTGACAATGTCAGGCCACCTTTGTTATTTTCAGAAGGTTTTTTGTATGGGTGTCCGGCATTTCATAGGATTTTGGAAAAAACCTTTGCTCTGGGCAGCGATGTCAGTGTGGTGGGTGGCATGCAGCACGATGGGCGAAGTGCAGTCACTGGCTCCAAGCTATGATCTCGCACATAACACGGAGCGCTCTCTCATTATAAATGAAACGACACAGATTCTAAATCTCTACAACTTCATTCTAGAGTCCAGCGACCTGAGACGAGATCGCGGAGCACTCCAGACGTTCTGGCGGACGAATGAAGGACTCATGGCAGCTCAAGATACAGAGAAAGTAATTCTGAGAGACCGAGCATTTCTGCATATCAGTCCACGGGGGAAAAGCAGTATTCAGTACAATACGTATCAAATGGTCAATGCGACGATCGAATTCGAGGTTCAAATGAACAAAGGAGGTTCGTGGGTGGATATTGCACCGTTCAAGGAATTTGAAGATCAATACAAGTCAATTGTGCGGGACATCCGAAACCGGATGCTTCGATACCAGAACGAATTCTGACAGTTTCCCGACATGATACGCTACATTCCGGTCAGGCTTTCGTTTGTGTTGTTCCTCATTGTTGCCCTGAACACGACGTTCGTGACCCCTTGCAGGGCGAGGACGCAGGAATCAAAGGTTACAGTGGCTTTTCTCGGTGTTCATGGCGAGGGACTGCAGGAAAAAGTTCAGGACAAAATCCTGAATGACTTTTTGGCAATGCTGCAACTCGAGCCTTCCTTGGAGGTGCTCACACCATCCGAACTGAGGAAATCGATAGGAGATGAGCGCGTCGATCGCATGTTGCTTGACCTCCCTCAGGATTCTCTCCTGAATCTTTGCTCTCTTCTTAACGTCGACTATCTTTACGCGGCGAAGTTCCGCAACCAGAGCAAGGATTCAAGCAAGGTTATTCTTGTGGGGAATTTTTACAGATACGACCGGCTGACGGGCGCAACGTATTCGTATTCCGTTTTGAAGTTTTATGAGGATTTCCCAGACGAACTCAGAACCATCAAGGAACAGTTCGTCCTTACGATTATTCCACGGCGCCAATCGATTTTCACCAACTGGCCGTTCCTCGTTATTGCCGCAATTGCGGTTGTTGGGATTTTCATTCTGTTCTTCTCGAAGACAGGTGGAGGAGAGGTGGGCGATCGTCCTGTCGAGCCCACTCCCACTTAGTTTCTTCCCGTCCGCCAATTCCTATTTTGCGAAGGGTCGCACAGTTGCGGAGTGACGCACGACGGTCCGCGTGCTGACAGCGCTCAGTTTCTTCTCAACTCTCATCGGACGAATTGGCTCCACAAAAGTCGCCTCGATGGATTCGATCACGCTGTCGGCACCGACGACGGTGAATTGAACCGGGGCAAGAATGATCGTTCCTGGGAAAGCCGACCAGCGTAGTGAAATGGTCCGCGGAGTCGTGGTGGCTGTGAGTCCGCTCGAAGCCCCTCTCAGCTTGTGCTTGGCGCTTGAATATGTAAGCGTGATGGAGAGTGGCCGGTGTTTCAGGGTAATGGTAGTCAGCACGTCAAACCTTGTGCTGGAATCAACCTTCGTTGTTTCAAATTTTCGCGCGATGTTGAGCCACGGCTCGTCAAGCGAATCTGCGACGGGTATCCTAAATTCACGACTCCATCCCGAGAGCACAGTGTCCAGGAAGCCGGACTTCACGCTTGTTCCGTCAAGATAATCGCTGCTACGCAAGAAAAGGCTTCCCTTTCCCGACTTGAGATCGTATTCTCCGTTCACCCGGATGTCTTGTTTCCAAAGATCCGTATAGGAAGGCCTCACGCTGAGCCAAAGAGCGCACGCAAAGAATCCAAGACCCGCCAGCACAATCCCCGTTCTCTGTTTGAATGAGCGCAGCCAAAGGAGATCGCCGCTCGCGCCGGAGTACAGACCAGCAAAACCGAGGAGGAACGGAAAAGACCAGAGGGAAAAGAACACTACCAGAAACACGTGCCAAAAGACGCTGAACCCAAGACTGGCCGTCATCGTTCCTTCCGGCACGATCCGGGCAAGAAGAAAAAACCCCTCGTTGAAAAACAGCCTGTACATCAGATATGGTGAAATAAGCCAAAGCAAGACCTTGACGCCGGTTTTTTTCGCGAGAAAAGCCAAAGACATGCAAAGAAGCGCAACCGAAGGATACAAAGCAAGTTTCGACGATGAAAACGAAAACAAGAGAACGAATGACGCGAGCCAAGGGGCTGTTCGAAGAAAGTAACGGTAGGGATCTCGACTCAGACCGAGTCGGGGAGCCATCCGAAGACCGACCCAGATGCCAATCATCGCCGCAAGTCCTGCCAAAATGAAATAGCCCTGGGGTTCAGAAAACCACGGATATCTTGCTCCCTTCAACAACCCCACAACAAGTTCGGAGCACCAAACGAAAGTCTGAATGATCAGAAGAATGAGAAAGAGTTTCAACCCTGGTATCTTCGGACGAGCATTCCGGTCGACTTCGGTGCGGACCTTGCGGATTTGGTAAAGGGAAAAAGCGGCCACGCAGATGGCAATGATATTAAACGCACCAACGAGCCATAGTGGAACGAAAAGAAGGAACGAACCGACCTGAACGAGATAACACGACTCCGCTTTTTGTTCGGGCACGCCCCCGTCGAACCTCTCAACGAGTTTGTACACAAGGTCTCCCGATCTTTTGAGGCCAGAGATTTTGAAATTCTCGAAATTATCCTGCGGCGAGTGAATCGGGTCAGTGATGTCGGATGTGAAATCGATCGCCGGAATGTCTTTTTCAAGGAACGGCATGTGGTCGGAGCCGATCCCCCCGCCGGGCAGTGAATTACTCAGCGTGAAGAAATTCGTCGGATATGACAGGCCGCTGTATCCAAGCTCCTCGAACTCCTCGAAGGCAGCCGACACAAGCCACTTCGGCGCGCTTTTGCCGCGCGCATCGATCAGGGGCACGAGCCAATCGCTCCCGTTCGTCATGTCAATCTGCAGCATCAATGCGACCTTGTCGAGCCGCCCGAACTGGTTGACGAAATGCTTCGAGCCGCGAAGACCCGACTCCTCCCCGCCGAACAAGCAAAAAACGAGTGTCGATTCATTCTTTCGCTGAGAAAGAACTCTGGCCAACTCGATCACGGTCGCCGAACCCGAGCCGTCATCGTTTGTGCCGGGGATATCCGGTCCAGCAGAATCGATATGCCCCCCAATCACAATGATACGGTCGGAAGTTCCTTTGAGGACGCCCACCGCGATTCCGCTGTTCGTGTTGGTTGACCCAGACAGCGCGTCTCCCTCGACGCTCATCATCGGCATGATATAAGCTTCCTGAAGACCGAATCGTCTGAATCGCTCGACCGCGAACTCCATGGCACGGCGTTCATTCGGCGACCCCATCGGTCGTGGACCAATCTCAACAGAAATCGTTTTCAAGAACGCGACAGCGCTGTCCTGAGAAAACGGAGTCTGAGCAAGGGTAATGAAAGGAAGAGCGAACAACATGAAGCACAAGGTATGCAAAGGCGTCATCCAGTTTTTCATTTTACATATTTTCCCAGGAAAGTGAGCAGTGTTTTTTCATACTTTTTGCCGCCAACATCCCACACATCGTTGTGATTTGCACCTTGAATCGACAGAAATTGTTTGGGTTGGTTGGCAACTTCGAACAGCATTTGAGAGTATTCGTGTTTAATGAGCGTATCCTGAGCCCCGTGGACAAAGAGCATGGGGGTCCGAATGTGCTGGACTTCCTTGAGCGGAGAAACATCACGGGCTTTAAACTTCGCTGCTTTTTGTGACCGGCTCATGGCCACGTTCCGCAGAAAGTGCCAGGGAAGCTTGATAATTCTGCGCTGATAATCCACCGAGATCGTCCGCAAATCCGTGAAGCACGCCTCGGAGACGACTGCTGCGATGCGTTTATCTCTGGCAGCGGCTTGAATGGCCACGGCTGCACCCATGGACGTTCCAAATATTCCTATCTTGCCCGCCCTTATCGATTTCTTCTTTATCAGATAGTCAATGACAGTCGAAACGTCGTGTTTTTCATAGTAGCCGTACGTGCAATACTTGGCGCCGCTTTCACCGTGTGCCCTGGAGTCATACAAAAACACATTGTATCCATTGTGAAAGAGAAGCCGGGTCAGCGCCACACCTCCGGTTTTACAGTCGCCTACGCCGTGGAGATAGAGGATTGTGCCCTTCGAACGATGTTTCGGCTGTGCGACCAGCCAGCAGCTCAACGTGGTTCCGTCAGGCGTCGTGAGAGTGATATCCTCCTGCGGCAAGCCTGCGTCCCGGGGTTCCAGGAGTGCAGTGAAACGTGCGTACCATTCCTTTCTTCTTCTCTCCGGTTGCAGAAGGATCAGCGGGCCGACTGTCAATAACACAACGGCGGCGTTTAAAAAGAACAATAACACAAGGATCAGGAGAGCAACAAAAAATGACATGGGAAAGGGTTATGGTGAGTCCGGGAAAAACGTTGAAAAATCAAAACTCTGAAAACCAATATAAAAACGGTCTTTCTGGGAAGCAAGGATGGGTGCTGATTGCGGTTCTGAACGGCAGTATATATCTTTCAAAATCGTTGGTTGGCGGTCACGGACCATTCCGTGACCGTTAAGTGGCAAGGTGTGGACCTTGCCACCCACGGGTAGGATCAAATTTGACACAATGCCCACCAACCTTTTTTTCCATCTCAAGGTCTAACCACATGTCTAAAGCACCAAAAGCATCATCAGGATCCATGACTCCAAGTGATGTCGAGCTGATTCAAAAG
>CAYIBG010000176.1:0-4822 GCA_964361365.1 uncultured Ignavibacteriaceae bacterium
ATACAACGCCGTTGGACCGCCTTCGCCTTGTTACCGAATCACTGACGTAGTACACTGCCGGCAGGCAGGGGTATTACGGGTTGAAGCAAATCGACAATCAGACGTTAAACTACGAGAATTGTAGTGAAAATCAAGGAGGAAAGAATGTCACCCTGAACGGAAACCGAAACTGAGTCCTTCGCCTTCACTCAGGATAGACTCCGTTGAAGGGTGCATGTAGCGATCCCGGAAGGGAAGCCGAAATGCCGATCCGTTGATCACACTCAACGGAGGGAGCCGTTTCCCGGAACAATGGCATGCCCGGAAGCTTAGATTGAGAGCAGTAACGTGGACGGGACGAGCGAGCGCCTTCAATGCGTGGTCGAGGTCCGATCCCTCGGCGCCACAGCCAAGAATGTGGAGTGGACAATGGGCCGATTGACGCGGCGGCTGTAGTTGAGCTGCAATTCGGCAGCCTCGCTGAATTTGTACGCCAGATGAAGGGTGGGGTATACGGTGATGTATTCATTGAATATGATCGAGTCTCTGGTAACCAGATCAGACCTGATAAACGCTTGCTCTTCCCCCCATTCCGCCAATGAGGCTGAACAACCAGAACGAGTTCTCGTACGTCCCGTACACGGCATAAATCGCTTCATCGCACCAAGATCATCTTTTTTGTCTGCTGGAATCCTCCTGCCTGAACGCGATAGAAGTAGATACCGCTTGGGGCCTCCCCAGCCCAGGTCACCGAATGGTATCCCAATTCCATTCTCTCTGCCACCAGAGTTGTTATGAGTTGACCTAGCGCATTGTAGATATTGACAGTGACGTCGCGCTGTTCCGGCAGGTAGAAAGTTATCGTAGTGCTTGGATTAAACGGGTTCGGATAGTTTTGAAATAGCACGAAGGAATCATCCCTGGGACTTGAGAGTTGGACGTTGGTAATTTGTTCGAGAAACTTCGTGGTCAAAACATGTCGGACGAAGCTCTTTGATGCATTGTTATCCATGCAAAACAATGGAAAGGTCACAAGTATCATCTTGAAATCTGAACCTAGATACTCAATCCCCGTTGGCGACCCATTCTGCACACCCTCGGGACTACTCCGATCCAAGCCGCTATCGTAGAAGTATATCGGTTCTGCTCCAGGAGCCGCAAAAGCGGTCTCTATGGGAAGCAATTGATCGCCATATACTTGGATTGCTTTGTTGGAGTCAAGTCGCATGGTAGGATAACTCGATGAGGCGGAGATGGCCCCACGAAATCGAGCAGATGGCGAATACCCGCCTCGCGAGATCTTTAGGCAATCATACAGAAAATCCCCTGAGCCGAAAGACCGAAAACCCGGCAGAGTATCTCCGAAAACAGTTGATGGTCGAAGACAAGAGATGAGGATTTTTCCTCCGGCCTGAAGGTAGGTCCTGATTGCCTCCACCGCATCATAGCGCGGAAAATATTCAGCCGAGGCATTGTTCTGCCAAAGGATCGTTGAGAACGCGCAGAGGTCTGCAAACTTCACTCTTCTTTCCTTCGCCAGATCATAGACCTTGGCACTGTATGCTGAAAGCAAATCTCGATAGAAACTGTCAACTTGTGCGCTTGTTGGATTCAGAGGTACTCCATTCCCTTCATAAGAGTCATTAACAATGAGGATCCCATTATCCATCGAAACTACACGTGAACGAACCAGAGACGGGGGGCTTTCATTTCTCATGCTGTCGACAGCAGTCACAGCATAATAGTAATACGGACCCTTCACAGCAGTTGAATCGATATACCGAGTGTCCACAATGATTTGAGGATTCATGATGGCTGGAGCTTGCGAAGGATCCGTGGATCTGTAGACATTGTAACCCATCACGTCGAACTCGGCGTTTCGATTCCATTTCAATCGAACGCTGCGGGGTTGCGGTTCATCGGTCAGGTGAGACGGGGGCAAGGGGATCTGACGGGGTATTGCAGTCACCTCTGTTGTCGCCCCCTCAATTCCACTGGAATCGAGCGATGAGACTGCAATGAAATACGACAGTCCCTGAATGAGATTATCTAACACAAGACATGTGTCGCTGGTTGTGACGCTCGCTTCGTATTCCCCGGAGGATTTTCCCCAATACACTCGATAGCCTCGGGTCTCAGAGTATTCAGTGTGACGCCAACGTAACAAGATCGACTGTCCATCTCCTCGATCCACAGCACAGAGGCTACGAATCCTCATGGGGTCTCCTGCCGCATTGACGAGAACAGCGCAGGCTGCCTTTGCTATCTCGGCGCAATATTGCCAGTCGTATTTGGACACGACATCGTCGGTCGTGTGTAGGTAAGGACTGAAACGACTACTACCTTCCCAGAAATTCAAAACGGGAACACCAACTTCAATAAAGGGCCAATGATCACCCGCCCCACCATCTTTGATCAATTTTGGAGAAAGCAACGTGAATTTTCTCGTCACATCGACGGCTTCGACAACATGTGAAGCTGACGTATCCGGGGATGTAATCCTTACCATACTCCAAGCCCCGGCTTCTGGATAGGCGATTACATCTAGGTTTATCATCAAGCGAATATCCATCTTTGTCGATATGGCTTTGGCAACAAAATCCGAACTCCCGATAAAACCAACTTCCTCGCCAGCGAACGCGATGAACTTTACCGTCGCTTCGGGCCGAAAGCCAATTTGTTTTACCGCTCTGGCGATTTCGAGGACGGAGGCTGTGCCACTTCCATTATCGTCTGCGCCAGGAGCGGACAGCAGTGGATCGCCGTACCGAACTCCATTAGTGACATACCCTACAGTGGAATCCCAATGCCCGCCAATGACAAGCACTCTCTCCGGAGTGATCCTTCCGCGCAGTGTTGCTATCACGGTCTTATGCCATATTCCCCTCCGGAAAGTCGAATCGATCGATACATCGGTGTATCCGATGCTCCTATATTGTTCAGCTATCCACTTCGCTACAGAGTCTCTATTCGGCGCATACGCATATCGCGTGCCGAAATCTTGAAGGTACTGGACGTTTTGACGGATGCTCGCTGCCTGAATCGCCAAGTTGATACTACTGATTACTGAATCCCGAAATGGGATAATATGGGAGTTGGTCTCGACAGAATAGCGAGGTTGAGACAATGAACCATCGGAGGGTAAAGACTGCGACCAGATGCTATTCGGCGCGAAACAGAATGCTAGAACCGCGAGTCTGGCAATTTTGGATTTGCTGGTGTGTCTATTTGCGGATCTGACGAAGTCCATCATCAAGATCTCTTTGGTGGGGATTCGTTTTTAGATCGACGCTCACAGAAACAAAGCAATGTAGAACTGTTCAAGATCATTTGGGGACTGCCCATCAAGGATTCCAGCCGACCCCTTTTCTAAAATCTACTAATACCGTTCACAAAGTGCAAAGTTGGCAACCAGTCGCGACTGAGCAGGGCCTCCGGGTACGCCAAAATGTAAGGTATCTTGACAACACGACAAAAATGTCGTATCGTATTAATAATGAAGCAAAAGTACAATCAAGTAATCGTTGGTATGGGTGGCTGGGATCTGCTTTCCTTCAACAAATACTTCTACCCTCCAAAACGGCCGAAAGGCTTCAGAAAGCTCGAGTATTACAGCAGGTATTTCGATTGTGTGGAGGTCAACTCGACGTTTTACAACACCTCATTGGGCGACAAGCATTCCCGTCAGTGGCTTCAGGATGTTTCTGGAAACGAGAGATTCGTTTTCATCGTGAAATTGTTCCGTGGCTTCACTCATACATTCCAAGCGACGAGGAAAGATGTTCTTGCAGTCCGCCAACTTCTGGATCCACTTCTTCAGGACGGAAAATTAGCGGGCCTCCTGCTCCAGTTTCCGTACTCGTTTGCAAACCTCAAAGAGCGGCTTGACTATGTGGTTCAATTTAAGAAACTATTTCCGACCCACCGACTTTTTGTCGAGGTGAGGCATAATTCGTGGAATAACCCGGAGACGATACTGCGATTACAGGAAACCGGATTGCATATTGTCAACGTGGACCTTCCCAGGATCAAACACCACATTCCTTTGACCACATTCGCTTCAGGAGGAGCAGCCTTTTTCCGTTTTATGGGTCGCAACGGAAAAACCTGGGACAGGCCGTGGAGGGTTGCAGAGAACGGGAAATATATAGTGAGCGATCGTTATAACTATTATTACTCGCAAAAGGAACTGGACGAGCTGGTCGAATACATTCAAAAAGTCAAAACGAAATCCGATTCAACATTTGCAATATTTCACACAGACCCGCAGGCGCACTCACTGGTAAACGGATTCCAGTTAAGACACATTATCAATAAAACAACCAGCAAAGTCCCGGTTCCACGAAGTATCGTCACATCTCATCCCCAGCTTCAGAACATCTGCAGTATAATCCCATCGTCGTCAACTCTGGATTTATCTTTCGCAACATCATAGATCAATCTCTGCAAGAGGGATAACACGGTAGGGGTTTGATTAATCAAACCCTAACCGATCGTGCATGGATCAAAAGAGGGATTCCTCAGTCTCGATCGGATTCAAGCACTCTGAAACATCATTGCGGTTTGAATTCGCGAGTTTTGAAACAGGGTAGGCTTTCATTTTTTCGGTGGGATAAGGAACAAGCAGATCCTTGAGTTCTCCAGTGTTCTTGTTGTCACGGTCGAGCCATTGATCGAAGTCTTTCTCCTCGAGGATCGCGGGCATGCGGTTGTGAATCGGCTTCATCAACTCGTTTGGCTCCGTGGTGATAATGGCGAAGCTTGGAAATTCCTCTCCCTGCTCATTTTTCCAGACGGAGAACAGACCTGCAAACATGAACATCCTGTCGTCTTTCATGCGAAA
>CAYIBG010000177.1:0-1062 GCA_964361365.1 uncultured Ignavibacteriaceae bacterium
CCCCGACACCGGCATATTCCTGACCGATGAGCGAATAGGTCAGCACGCCGAATGCGATGGAGGACGGGAGCGCGACAAGCATGCCGGCCAAACCACCCCACACTTCCCGGCCCCACGACCCTAAATTCTTTCTTGCTTCTACCGATTGACGAATCATATTCTCAATGACAACTTATCCGAACTACTTAGTTCTCGATGAAAAAGCAACAAACATGGTCATGTTGAGCCCAGTTCTGATGATGTTTATCAGGACGAAGTCGAAACATGCGTCGTGCAGTCTTCGACTTCGCCCTCTACACTTGCTTACGCTTCGCTGCCTGCCCGCCTTATTAGCCTGAATGGGGCAGGCGGGCGCTCAGACTGACTGAGATTTTTTTCAGTGAGAACTACTTATTCTTCCCACCAGAACTTTGCGCGTTTCCGGGGCTGGTTGCCGATTTCATCCATCGTGTTCGCGTCGTACATCCTGCCGTTCATCATCACATAGCGGATAGACTCGGAGTTCCGGATGTTTTCCAGCGGGTTCTTGTCCATCACGATCAAATCTGCAAGCTTGCCAGGTTCAAGAGACCCGATGTCTTTTTCGAGTCCGAGATACTGAGCACCAAACAACGTCGCGCAGCGAATCGCTTCCATGTTCGTCATGCCTCCCTGCTGCAGCATCCAGAGTTCCCAGTGTGCGCCGAGGCCCTGAAGCTGGCCGTGTGCGCCAAGTTGGACTTTGCCGCCCGCATCAAGAATGCGTTTCACCGCCCGTGATGTCTCGATGTACTGGTAATCATCTTCCGGTGCCATCTGGCGGCGACGTGAGCGTGAGTCGATAATCTCTCTCGGAGTAAACCGCAGCAGTTTTTCGTTCTCCCAAACGTTTGTTGACTGGTACCAGTAATACTCTCCAGAGAGACCGGCATAGTTCACGATCAGGGTCGGCGTTAAACCCGACTTTGACCTTGCGATGACATTCACAACATCGTTATACACCGGAGCAATCGGAATATTGTGCTCAACGCCGGTATTGCCGTCCAGCACCATCGTCATATTCCAGAAAAACGTCGAGCCTCC
>CAYIBG010000177.1:1162-4801 GCA_964361365.1 uncultured Ignavibacteriaceae bacterium
CTGGAAAGAGATGTTGAGTCCGGTCGTATCGGGCTTCTCCTGGACGGAATCTTTTGCGCCTTCCACAAAGCTAAACGTATTGGTGAGGTCGCGGGAGAACAGTTCGGGTCCGAGCGACCAGAAAAGTTTTTTGCTGTCTCGGGACCAGTTCAGGTATGTCCCTGCGTCTCGCGTGACTCGTTTGATGGGATAATCCTGTGTTGAGAGACTGATATTCACCGCCTGGCCAGTCTGCGGAAAAACTGCGATGTATGCATTGTACCTTTCGACCAAAGCCACCCAACGCTCATCAGGGGAAGGCACGAGCTGTTGGGCATTGTCCGAAAGAAGGTGAACGAACCGTTTGCCACCCGTGAGGTCGACACTGACCAGAGCGGCTTTCTCTCCCTCAGAAGCGGTGAGAAAAACACGCTCGTCATTCTTGCTGAACATCGGGCGGGAGCCTGACTCTGTGATCAATGTTGCCTTTCCGCCGTCGGATGAGATCCAGTAGACGCCGGTTTCCTTCGAATACAGCGGGCCTCGGACATCGTCGCCGCCGATGCGGCGGAACACAATTTTTCTTCCGTCATTCGAGAACGACGGCTCAACGTATGTTCCTTTGACAACGGTAAGCTTGGTTTGGCTCCCTCCGTCGGAGCGAATCTTGAACAAGGATCCTCGATCTTCATCGTTCCATGCCGCAAACGCGATCCATCTTCCGTCGGGCGAAAATGTCGGGTAGATCTCGATATTCTTTTCATCTCTCGTAAGGCGCTTTGGCGTTCCACTCGGAAGCGATCGAATCCAGAGCTTGCCGAGCGCCGCATAGATCACCGATTTCTGGTCGGGGGACACGGTAACCCACCTCAGCGTCTTCACATCGAATTTTTCAGGGGCCACATCCTGCGCAAAGCGGACGGCTTCGGTGATTGTCTGCTTCACTTTCGCCTTAAACGGAATCTCTGCGGCCTGTTTTCCTTGCACATCGACCTTCCAGATTTTTCCTTTTGCCCAGACCACGATGCTTTTTCCGTCCGGCGTCCAGGAGAACCCGGGATACACGCCAAACACGGCCCAGGCTTCCTGTTGGTCATGGTCCAGGTTTTCGAACAGAGACGTGACTTTCTGGCTCTCCATGTCAAACAGGCACAACACAGATTTCAAACGAACGCGTCGAACAAACGCCATGCTTTTGCCGTCGGGTGAGATTTGAGGACGTGCTGCTCCGCCCTGGATGCGAACGGTGGACGCCGTTTTGCCGGTCTCGCGGTCGAGTCTTTGGATCGCGTAAATCACGTCATTCGGATCCTTGTTGTATTCAAAGAAACCGCTGGAAGTGACATCCTCGCTGTAATACAGATATCGTCCGTCGGGCGAGAGGTTTGGTTCTCCCGCATCCTGCTGCCAGTTCCGCCGCTTGGTGAGCTGCAACCCACCCCCGCCACTGACATGATGCAACCACATTTCGCCCGCCCCGAGCGACCTCGTGTTGCGATAGTGTTTTCGGCCGATCAGGTACTGGCCGTCCGGAGTCCACACGGCGTTGTTCACCTGCCGCTCTTTTTCTTTCGTCACTTGTGTCGGCTTTGAGCCATCGGCGTTCATGATCCACAGGTTGTCAATGCCATCGCGGTCGCTCGTGAAAGAGATTTTCTTCCCATCCGGGCTGAACCGAGGCTGGACATCGTACGCGGGTCCGCTTGTGAGGGCTTTCGCTTCTCCTCCTACAACTGGCATGGAATAAATATCGCCGAGGAGGTCAAAAACGATCCATTTGCCGTCCGGGCTGACATCGACAGCCATCCATGTTCCCTCGGTTGTTTCAAACTCGACATCGGTGGAAGGGCCGTGTTTGGCTGAAACCTCCCATTTTGCTTCGGCCTTCTTTGTGGTGTCTTTTGCGGCTTGTGAAAGGATGTAACTTGAAAGCACGACAACCGAACAAAAGGAAACCACAATTCTGAAACAGGTTTTCATATAAATTTTCTCCCTATTCATTTGAGGTATTTTGTTTCCTAACTATTTTGTCACACCCGCGGATTTTAAGCGCGTGTCCAGAAAAGGCTTAGTCCTGGATTTCCGATAACAGCATGCAGGAATGACAAGCAAAAAAGAAGAATTGTCACTCCCGCGGATTTTTAGCGGGAGTCCAGAACTCGAATCCTCCTGTCACTAGCTGGGCCTTGGGCTAAGTGCTAAGCTCAAACTCGTTCTGGATTCCCGCTTAAGACGTGCGGGAATGACAGTGAAGATATAGAATCCAACGGATTCCATTCTAATGAAAGAACTCTTCCTGATACCGTCGAATTTCATCCCTCAGTTTTGTGGCTTCCCGCCGTGCGGCGCCTGCAAAATCCTCGCTTGACGAGGCATAGATCACACTCCGGCTTGCGTTGATGAGGGCAAGCTCTCCATGTTTGTCGCAGCCGAAGCGGACAGAAGATTTCAGGTCGCCTCCCTGCTTCCCGATTCCAGGAATAAGCAATGGTAAACTTGGCGCGATTTCCCGAATTCGCAGGAGTTCTTTCGGATGGGTCGCACCGACAACGAGTCCGACGTTCTTGTTCTTGTTCCACTTCTTTGCCGTCGCGGCTACTTTTTCATAGAGTGGAACCCGGCCAATACGCAGCCGCTGAAAGTCTTTGGAGCCTGGGTTGGAGGTAAGTGCCAGGACAAAAGCTCCTCGTTGAGGGTCCTCGAGGAACGGTTCTATCGAATCGAATCCCATGTATGGATTGACGGTCACGGCGTCGAATCCAAGACCGAACAGGGCTTTTGCGTATTGCCCGGATGTGTTGCCGATATCTCCGCGCTTTCCATCTCCGATGGTGACAATATTTTCTGGAATCGTCGCCAGAGTTTGCCGCATCGTTTGCCAACCTGAGTCGCCCGATGCTTCATAGAAAGCCAGGTTCAATTTGTAGCAACAGACGAGGTCATGCGTTGCCTCTATGATTCGCTTGTTGAATTCCAGGACAGGGTTGGGTGCGTTTTTGACAATCGAAGGGAGGAGCTTTGGATCGACATCAAGGCCGACACACAGGAGAGAGTTCTGGCTCCTTTGCGCCCCAGTGAGTTTGGAGAGAAACGTCATTGTGGGACGATGTTTTGCTTTTTCAGGAATTCGCGAATCGCTGAATAGGTCCTAATCAGTTCTTCACGCGAAAATCCGCCGTGTCTTCCTCCGGGAATCGTAACGAGTTGATTCACAACTCCGGCTTTCGTGAGCGCTTCATGCAAACGCACGGCGTGGTTGTAAGGAACAAGTTGATCCTTGTCTCCATGCACGGTAAAAATCGGTGGCAAGCCTTTTCTTACATACGTGAGCGGGGAAACGCGTTGAGCAATTACCTCCCCGTTTGGCTGGCTGCCGATCCAGGAAGCGGTGTAATTCGGAGTCACCGCTCCGGCAAGGAGGTCCTTCACGTCCGTGATGCCGAACCAGTTGACGATGACGGCCACTTTGGGGTTTGTGCTGACCTCGTCCCAGTCCTTCGGCCAGTCGAACCCAGCCGAAGCATCGAGCATTCCTGTCATGAGGGCGAGGTGTCCACCTGCGGAGCCGCCGGTGACGATCACTTTGGTCGTGTCGAACCCATAGGTTTTCGCGTTCTTGAACACCCATCGCAGCGCGAGGCGGCAATCTTCAACGGCGGC
>CAYIBG010000178.1:0-4799 GCA_964361365.1 uncultured Ignavibacteriaceae bacterium
ACTCCGGTACACGGCGCATCGACGAAAACCAGGTCGAAAAACCCCGTGAAATCATCTGCCAGATCCTCCAGCGATCCTACGGCTTTCGGGCGGATGTTGAATGCGCCGGCCCTGCGGGCTCTTTTGCGAAGCTCTTCGATCCTGAACTTTGAGATATCGGTGGCGTAGATTTCGCCCCGGTTCTGCATGAGCGCAGCAAACTCCAGAGCCTTCCCTCCTGCTCCCGCGCAGGCATCGAGGACCTTCGCCGTGGGCTTGGGATCGATGAGGAGAGGCAGCATCTGACTGCCGATATCCTGCACTTCGAACATACCGTCTTTGAAGGCTTTGAGCTGAAACACATTCACTCGCTTTTTCAGCAGCAAACCGACGGGTGACAAGGTGGAAACCTCGGTTTCGATGCCTTCTTTTTGAAGGGCTTCACGGCATTTTTCCACAGTAGCTTGCAACGTGTTCACACGGATGGCCATAGGAGCTTGTTCGTTCAGGCTTTTGCAGAGTTTCTCAGTCTCTTCCGCCCCGTGTTGATTCACAAGCCTTTCAATCATCCAGTCTGGAAAAGAATACTGGAGTGCCATGCGCTTGACGGGCGAATCATCAGGTGCGATTTGTCCGTTCTTGAAATTCTCCAGGAGAGCCGGCAGCTCGGTTTTGAGGCCTTCGTCTTTCAGCTTTGCGTTCAGGAATTCAGGTAGAATGTCCGTCCGGTGTTCGACCTGAATCAGGTAAGATGCAACCAGGAGCATTAGTCCATCTCCGGCTGAAATTTTGATACTTCGTTCTGCCGTGGCTGTTTGAACGAGAAATTCGCAGAGGCGCATGTGCCTCAACACGCCATATGCGGTTTCTGCGATAAAGCGACGGTCGTGAGAGCCGAGGTACTTGCGTGACCGGAAGAAGATTTCGATGGTTTTATCCGCCGGCCTGTTGGAAGTTTGAAACTCTGCGAGGACTTCTTGTGTGTGTCCAATGAGGGAGGGGAGCTGCATGGAGGAAGATACGGAGAAAATGGGCCGTACAAAAATGTAGGGACGTATCACCATACGTCCCTACCGTTACAAAGGAGGTTCTGGTAGGGACACGGCATGCCGTGTCCCTACCAAAGTCAACTCACAACCTCCGCCTTCACCTTCGTAGCAAACTCCACCATACCGCGCTTGTTCAAGGTTACTTCGACGGTATCCCCGTCGGTAACTGTGCCTTCGAGGAGTTTTTCAGAAAGCTTGTTCACGATGTACTTCTGAATGACCCTCTTCAGCGGCCGGGCTCCAAACGCCGGGTCGTAGCCAATCTTGGCCATCCATTCTTTCACGTCGTCCGAGAATTCGAGCGTAATGTTTTTTGCAGAAAGCCTGGCCTGAACGTGCCTCAACTGCAAGCCGACAATCCTCTTGAGTTCATTCATCGTGAGAGGTTTGAACAGTATGATCTCATCGATGCGATTCAGAAACTCCGGACGAATAGCCTGTCTGAGCATGTCGAACAATTTGGTACGCAGGTCGCCCATGATTTCATCCCGGTTCACTTCCGTAAGATGCTGCAACTCTTCCTGGATGAGATGAGAACCAAGGTTTGACGTCATGATCACGATCGTGTTCTTGAAATTGACCGTGCGGCCTTTGCTGTCTGTCAAACGGCCTTCATCGAGCAATTGCAGCAGCACGTTGAAGACCTCAGGATGCGCTTTTTCGATTTCGTCAAGCAGCACGACTGAATACGGTTTTCGCCGGACAGCTTCCGTCAGCTGACCGCCTTCGTCATAGCCCACATAGCCTGGCGGCGCGCCGATGAGGCGGGAAACTGAAAATTTCTCCATGTATTCGCTCATGTCAACGCGGACCATGGCGTTTTCATCGTTAAACAGGAACTCAGCCAGCGCATGAGCCAACTCGGTTTTCCCCACACCAGTGCTGCCGAGGAAGATAAACGAGCCGATCGGCCGTTTTTCATCCTGCAACCCGGCTCTGCTTCTTCGAATTGCATCTGCCACAGCCTTCACAGCATCTTCCTGATTGACAAGACGCTCGTGAATGCGATCCTCTAATTTGAGAAGCTTGTTTTTTTCACCTTCGAGCATCCGCTGAACTGGAATCCCGGTCCACTTTGCCACGATCTCGGCAATATCCTCTGCGTCAACCTCCTCCTTCAGCATTTTCTGGTCCTTCTGCACTTCGCCAAGTTTGGCAGATGCGTCTTTCACCTTCTTTTCAAGGTTTGTAATGACGCCATATCGCAACTCTGCTACACGTGCAAGATTTCCCTGCCGTTCTTGTTGCTCAGCTTCAGTTCTGGCAGAGTCGATTTCACCTTTCATCTTTCGGATGGCCTGAATGAGTTCTTTTTCAAGCTGCCAGTGAGCCCTTAGCTCGGACCGCTTTTGATTCAATTCAGCAAGTTCTTTTTCGATTTCAGATAAGCGATCTTTGGAGTCCGCATCCTTCTCACGTTTCACCGCCTCGCGTTCGATCTCCAGCTGTTTTATGCTTCGTTCAACGCCGTCCAGCTCCTCCGGCATGGAGTCGATCTCCATGCGGAGTTTCGATGCCGCTTCGTCCACGAGGTCGATTGCTTTGTCTGGTAGAAACCGGTCCGAGATGTAGCGATGGCTGAGTTGTGCAGCTGCAACAATGGCGCCGTCGGTGATTCTCACGCCATGATGAACTTCGTAGCGCTCTTTGAGTCCTCGCAATATGGAAATCGTATCTTCCACCGTCGGCTCGTCGATCAGAATGGGCTGGAAACGGCGCTCCAAAGCCGGGTCTTTCTCGATGTGTTTTCGAAACTCGTCGATCGTTGTGGCGCCGATAGCCCGCAAATCGCCGCGAGCGAGTGCGGGTTTGAGCATGTTGGCCGCGTCGACGGCTCCTTGCGCGGCCCCAGCGCCGACAAGCGTGTGCAGCTCGTCGATAAACAGGATGATCTCGCCGTTCGACTCCGTGACTTCCTTGAGAACCGCTTTTAATCGTTCCTCGAACTGACCGCGGAAACTCGTTCCTGCAATGAGAGCTGCGAGGTCGAGCGCCATGATGCGCTTCGTTTTCAGATTTTCAGGAACGTCGCCCTGCATGATTCGATACGCAATGCCTTCTGCGATGGCCGTCTTGCCGACCCCGGGGTCTCCGATGAGCACGGGGTTGTTCTTCGTGCGGCGGGAAAGCACTTGCAACACGCGTCGAATCTCTTCCTGCCTGCCGATCACAGGGTCGAGTTTGCCTTTTCGGGCCAGGTCGTTCAGATCACGGCTAAACCTCTGCAAAGCCTGGTACTTTTCTTCCGGGGTCTGGTCTGTGACCCTGCTCGTGCCTCGTATGTCTTTCAGTGATTTGTAAATCCCGTCTTTTGTGATTCCCTGATCCTTCAGGAGCCTTCCGGCGGTGGACTTGCCATCCAGTAAACCAAGGAGCAAGTGTTCTGTGCTCACGTATTCGTCCTTCAACTCCCCCGCTTCCTTCTGTGCGGCCTCGAAAACCTGCCCCAGCACCGAAGACAGGTTTTGATTCCCGAGCCCCGATCCCTGAACCTTCGGCAATTTCTCGATCGCTTCGTTGATCTTGATCTTCAGGAAGTTGACGTTCGCACCGACCTTTTGGAGGATCGGCACGACAACCCCTTCGCTGTCCTGAATCAACGCGGCCAGAAGATGCTCGGGCTCAATGGACTGATTGCTGTAACTCGATGCAATCTCCTGCGCATTCTGTACAGCTTCCTGAGATTTGATCGTGAATTTATTAAAGTTCATGATTTATCTTCCCCGCTTTCTTGTTCTTCCATTTTCTTTTCAGCCTGATGCTCGATGACGGCCTCGATCCCCGCTTGTTTATCCTTTGCCTGCAAATCGTGAAACGCAGTCAACGAAGCGAAGCCGGCACCTTTCGGAGTTTTGATCAGGTTGACGATTCCGAGAATCAACAGCACAATGACCGCCAGGGGGATCAAGTATTCAAGAATCGCGTTTGTCATTTTTCTCTTCTTTGCAAGCAATCGGGCGATTCATGAATTGCCCCTACGCCTAGACACAAAAGGCGAAGTTGCCCTCGCCTTCTGTGTCAATCTGCGCAATCTGTTAATCTGCGCGGAATCTGTGCAATCAGCGTCATCACCTTACTTGTCATCCACGACTTCGAAATCCGCGTTCTCCACTTTCTTGCCGCCCTGCTCGCCACCCGGTTTTTGCTGTTGCTCTTCCCCGCCAGGTTGCGGACCAGCACCCGGGGGCTGTTGGTTTTTGACGGATTCATACATCTTCGTGGAAGCCTCGTTCCAGGCGGTGTTCAAGGCTTCTGTTTTTGCCTTGATGTCTGCGTTGTTAGCGCCTTTAATCGCCTCTTCGAGAGCGTTTGCAGCGCTTTCGATGTTCGATTTCGTGTCAGCCGGCATCTTGTCGCCCAGATCCTTCACCTGTTTGCGTGTCTGAAACACAAGATTATCCGCCTGATTCTTCGTTTCGATGTCTTCCTTGCGCTTCTTGTCTTCGGTGGCATGTGTCTGTGCATCCTTCTTCATCTTGTCGACTTCTTCCTTGCTCAGACCGCTCGAAGACGTTATACGGATGCTTTGTTCCTTGTTAGTCGCCTTGTCTTTCGCAGCCACGTGCAGCATTCCGTTCGCATCGATATCGAACGTGACTTCGATCTGCGGAACACCACGCGGCGCGGGCGGGATTCCATCCAGATGGAATCGGCCAAGGGTGCGGTTGTCCACTGCCATCGGGCGCTCGCCCTGCAGTATGTGGATCTCCACTGAAGGCTGGCTGTCCGATGCCGTCGAGAAATTCTCGCTCTTCTTCGTCGGGATTGTGG
>CAYIBG010000179.1:0-4711 GCA_964361365.1 uncultured Ignavibacteriaceae bacterium
GTGACCTTTCTGCTGATAGGATCCACCAGTTGTTCGAGATGATTCAGGCAGAAGTGAAAACCATTGAGAGAAACACAGGAACGAAGTTCACATTTACGCTTATCGAACCTACGTCCGTCCCAGCTCCAACAGACAAACAAATGCGTTCTATTATTGCCGAGTCGGCCAGAATGCTGGGCCTCACCTTGAAGCACATGCCGAGCGGGGCCGGGCACGATGCACAGGACCTGACTCGCATTGCTCCCGCTGGTATGATCTTCGTGCCGAGCGCGGGGGGAATTAGCCACTCACCCAAAGAGTTCTCAAAGCAGCAAGATATGGCTAACGGGGCAAACGTTTTGTTGCAAACCATTTTAAGAATCGACGGCGATGCACTTGATAAATAGGAGATCGAACATGAAGACCAAATCCATTCGCCAGACCGTCAACATCTCCGCCGACCCACAGTCGGTGTTCGACGCCTTGATGGATTCCAGAAAACACTCGGCGTTTACGGGTGACACGGCGCGTATCAGCCGCAAGGTGGGCGGGAAATTCTCTGCATACGGGGGCTATTGTTACGGCGTAAACATCAAACTCGTGAAGAGCAAGAAAATCGTGCAAACATGGCGAGCAAGCGATTGGCCTCAAGGGCATTTTTCAAAAGCATCATTCGACCTCAGGAAAACAAAATCCGGCACAAAGCTCACATTTACCCAATCGGGTGTCCCTGCGGGCCAGATCAAGTCTATCAAGCAGGGCTGGACTGAATTCTACTGGGAACCAATGAAAAAAATGTTTGGCAAAAAGTGAGTAACCCCTTCATCATTCTCTGGAAATTTCGGGCAAAAGAAGGCCGGGAAACGGAGTTTGAACGCGCCTACGGAGAAAGCGGAGACTGGGTGCGCTTCTTTCAGAAGGGGAATGGTTACATCAAAACTGAGCTCTATCAGGATACGAACGGTGAATATCTGACTGTGGATGAATGGACTTCAAAGGAAGCTTATGAGGAATTCAAACGGGTCCATCAGAGAGAGTATCAGGAACTCGATAAAAACTTCGAGGCCCTGACCGAATCAGAAGTCCACATCGGCTCGTTTGTCCGATCTCAGCCCTGAAATGCAGTGTCATGCCGGAACTTCCAGACGTGACAATCTATATCGAAGCTCTTCAATCACGAATTGTCGGCCAACCGCTCCAAAAAATCCAGCTCGCGAGCCCATTCCTGGTCCGCACCGTTGACCCGCCGCTTTATTCTGTCGAGGGAAAAGAAGTTGTCGGACTCATACGAATCGGCAAACAGATCATCTGGGAGATGGACGACAAGTTGTTTCTGGTGTTTCATCTGATGATCGCGGGCCGGTTTCACTGGAAGAAATCCGGCACGAAACCGGCGGGTAAAGTCGGCCTCGCAGCCTTCGAGTTTCCTTCTGGTTCACTGCATCTCACCGAAGCAAGCACGAAGAAGCGTGCCTCGCTGCATTGCGTGCGTGGTTCCGAAACCCTCGCCCGGTTTAACCGGGGCGGCATCGAGGTGTTCGATTGCACAGTGGAACAATTTCGAGAATCACTCCGGCGGGAAAACCACACACTCAAGCGCACTCTCACAGATCCACGGCTGTTCAGCGGAATCGGCAACTCGTATTCCGACGAAATCCTGCACCGGGCAAAGCTCTCTCCTCTCGTGCTAAACCAAAAACTGTCAAACGAAGAAAGCGATAGATTGTTTGAATCTGTGAAGATCGTTTTGCAGGAATGGACGGGCCGCCTCCGGGCAAAATCAGGCAACTCGTTTCCCGAGAAAGTTACCGCGTTTCACGATGAGATGGCTGTGCATGGCAAATTCGGCAAACCTTGTCCGGTCTGCGGCACGAAAGTGCAGCGCATCGTGTATGCCGAAAACGAATGCAATTATTGCCCTCGCTGCCAAACGGGAGGAAAAATCCTGGCCGACCGGTCGTTGTCGCGGCTCCTGAAAGACGATTGGCCTCGTACTATCGAGGAGCTCGAGAAACGTCGCATCGAACAATCATAAGCTCAGGAGTAGAATCATGAAATCATTCATGATCGCATCTTTATTCGTTTTGATTTTATCACCTCTCTGCCTTGCCCAGCAGGTGCGCATCGAAACTGAAGTCGGCAACATTGTGGTTGAACTATACGCCAGCAAGGCTCCGGTCACGGTGGCCAACTTCCTCCGCTACATGGACGGCGGTTTCTACAACGGAGGTTCGTTTTATCGCACGGTGAGGGAAGACAACGAGGTAAGAAAGGACGTCCCGATCGAAGTCATCCAGGCGGGCGTCCATCCCTGGAAAGAGCGCCTCTCTTTCCCGCCCATTGTTCTCGAACGGACGAGCGTCACAGGTATACGGCACACGACAGGAGCTATTTCCATGGCTCGCACAGGTGCAGACAGCGCGACATCTTCGTTTTTCATCTGCGTCCGTGATCTTCCGTCACTCGATTTCGCCGGCAAACGAAATGTGGATGGCCAAGGATTCGCAGCATTCGGCAATGTCGTTCAGGGTATGGATGTGGTCAAGCGCATAAATTCGGCTCGAGCCGAGGGCCAGGCTATCATGCCGCCGGTAAGGATATTGCAGGTTGTGCGGATGAAATAACTCGCTGAAGACAGCTAATATAGGGCACACCGCAAAATAGCTATCATCGAAGGAGGAATAGATAATGTTTATCGGGCATTTTGCTGTTGCGTTCGCTTCCAAGAAAGCCGCACCACAAACTTCTCTCGGCACGCTGTTCATAGCGGTTCAATGGGCTGATGTGCTCTGGCCGGTACTTCTGCTGCTGGGCATCGAGCATGCGCGCATTGAACCCGGCATTACTGTTGTAACGCCGCTCGATCTCTATGACTATCCAATTTCACACAGTCTCCTCGGGTTGCTTTTATGGTCGGTTGGCTTTGGCGGACTCTACTTTTTCTTGCGCAAGTATAAACTTGGCGCCATTGTGGCCGGACTTTGCGTCTTCAGCCACTGGATTCTCGATTTCATCACCCATAAACCCGATATGCCACTCGGCTTCGGAACTGGAACCAAAGTTGGACTGAGCCTCTGGAATTCCCTTTCCGGCACTGTGATGATCGAATCCGCAATGTTCATCACCGGCGTGGCTTTGTATGCTCACTCCACGGTCGCAAAAGACCGTATCGGCATTTACAGCTTGTGGGCACTTGTCGCTTTTCTCGCAGCGATGTACGCGGCGAACATACTGGGTCCCCCACCGCCGAGTATCAATGTGGTCGCCATAGGCGGCAATGCAGGCTGGCTGCTTGTCCTCTGGGCTTACTGGATTGACCGCCATCGCCAACCCCGTCCTTCCGAAGGTTTTGGCGTTAAGACTTCCGAAGTTTAGAAATGTAAACTGAGGTGAACTTCGGAAGTCTAGTTCAGACCTTCGGAAGGATTTACCGAAACAGGTAAGAAGTCTGACTTTTGTCCCCGCTCAGTCCACGAAAAGTCAGACTTCTACAGTGGTTCAAACCATTCTCCACCGCCCGGAATCCTATGATTGAGAAAATGCCTCTTTCATGGTCGCCCAGCGTCTTACAGTGAACCAACCGCCCGCCCAAAAGCCGATTATCGGTCTGACGGACACGGTGGCCAGGGCACAGCAAGGCGACCGGAAAGCCTTCGAGCATTTATATCGCGAGCATGTGGGCCAGGTGTACGCAGTTTGCGTTCGTATACTCGCTGACGGGGCCAAAGCCGAGGAGCTTACACAAGACGTGTTTGTCCGCGCCTGGCAAATGCTGCCGGGTTTCCGTGGTGAAGCTGCGTTTTCCTCGTGGCTCCACCGACTCGCCGTGAATGTCGTCCTCGTCCACTTTCGGACTGAAAAGCGACGCGAGGCGCGTGTCATGGTCGTGGAGGATCTCACCAGCTTCGACCGTGCACAGAACTCAGGGTCTCCGGGTGGCAACATCGACCTCGAACATGCCATAGCAGGTTTACCCCCGCAAGCACGCACAATTTTTGTTTTCCATGATATTGAAGGCTACAAGCATCAAGAAATCGCGGAGCAACTCGGCCTGGCCGTTGGAACAAGCAAAGCTCAACTGCACCGAGCCCGGAAGCTCCTGATGGAGGTATTGAACCAATGAACCACATAGAGACCCTCAACCGACTCAGTGACTACGCAGACCATTCCCTGAGCGAATTAGATCGCAGCGACGTTGAAAAACACTTGCGGACGTGCGAACCGTGCTCTCGTGAGATGCAGAAACTCGACGCATTGTTGAAACAGGCAACAGACCTCTCACGGACTATTGAACCGCCGCGTGAACTTTGGAGCAGAATCGCTCCGATGCTTGGGACTCAGGAGCCAAAGCTCATTCCGTTGCCATCCGCATTTCACAGAAGGAGTCGTTGGGGCTTTGAATACAAGTCTTGGGTCCGCTATTCCACCCGCATCGCCGTTGGTTTAGTTGTTGCAATTGGCGGCTTCTGGTTTGCCTCCCGCCCAAGCCCCCGCGCCTGGGAAGTCGCACGGCTCGAAGGAACGCCGAGAATCGCAGACCAGCACATGACCCAGTCCGGTCAGCTTGCCGTCGGTGATTGGCTGGAAACCGACGCTTTTTCCCGCGCTCAGCTCACTATCGCCGACATCGGCCATGCAGAGATTGGTCCAAACAGCCGGTTGCGTTTGGTCGCCACGCGGGAAACAGAGCACAGGCTCGAGATGACTCAAGGACGAATGTCCGCCTGGGTTT
>CAYIBG010000180.1:0-4691 GCA_964361365.1 uncultured Ignavibacteriaceae bacterium
AGCGAAAGCGGCGCTACGTAAAAATCCTTGCTAATAAAGTTGATCAGGTCGGGATGACGCATCAAACCCTTCGTAAACTCGCTGTAATACATGGTCGGCGACACAGTCCGGCGCATCCCATCTTTCTCCACATCGATGGCGAACGCATACCGGTCTTCCACGGGATGGTAGCCCACATATGTCATCTGATACCCCATCGCTTCGACGGGCTTCCCTTTTTCCAATGCCACAGTCTTCTTGTCATCGTATCGCTCCGACGTGACAAAGCCGAGGCACATAATCGCAATGCCCACATGCGCAATCGACCCTCCGACAAACTTTGGATTTCCCAGATATATCTCATAACCCACATGCATATTGGCGAAGAGCGAGAACGCGGAGCAGTATACAAACACGAGAATCAGCAAGTCCTCAAAGCCCAGAAGCAGAACAACTCCCGTGGCACCGGCGGCCAGAAGCAGAGAAGGAGCCATTTTCTTGAAAATCGATTTGGCATTCGAGCTCTTCCACCACAACAGCTGGCCGATACCGGAAAGAAATGTAATGGCGATGCCCAACGGAAGATTGGTCTTCACATAGTAGGCGATGTCCATCGCCGAGGCTTTTCCTTTGACCAACGTAGTGATAATCGGTGAGGAAGTGCCTACGACGACAAAGATGGCCACGAAGGTAAGAGCGGAAGCTCCGAGAAAGAGCGCAAATTCTCGGGAGATGATTGAATGCTGCACAGGGATTCTGGGCATCTCACGCATGCGCTGGAAAAGAAGACCGAAGCCGATCCCGGCAAAAAGGACCATGAAAATCAGAAGGAGCCAGTACACCCACATGCCCGGGTCGACGAACGAATGCACCGAAGTCTCGCCAAGGATCCCGCTGCGCGTCAAAAAAGTGCTGTACATAACCATAATAAACGTCAGCAAGCTGAGCACAAAATTCGTACGCACAAAAGCCCCACTCTGACGCTGGGTGAGCGAGGTGTGGATGGAAGCAACACAAATAAGCCACGGAACGAGCGATGAGTTTTCGACCGGATCCCACCCCCAGAACCCGCCCCAGCCGAGCGTCTCGTACGCCCAGTAGCCACCCAGAATAATTCCGGTACCGAGCACCATGGCGCCAAACACAGACCATGGTGTGGCAACCCGAATCCACGATTGATAATCCCGTTTCATCAGGGCCCCAACAGCCAGCGCGTACGGAACTGCCATCGAAGAAAAACCCGTAAAAAGAATCTGCGGATGGATAACCATCCAGTAGTTCTGGAGAAGCGGGTTCAGACCTTTGCCCTCAACCGGAAAACGCGCCCAAATCCCCTTGACGGCATCCAGCACAACGTAATTCGTCACGCCGGCGGGAATTGGTCCATTCTGAACGAGGTCGTTCGGGAAGCTGTCCCAGATGTACGCGAACGGATTCTTGAAGATCAGCATCGTCATCAGGAAACTCAGGATCAGCGAGTACACCGACATCACCTCGGGCTCGTAGTCCTTACGCGAGCAATACTGCAGCAGAAATATTCCAATGATCGCTGTATAGAGAGCCCACAGCATAAAGCTTCCTTCCTGCCCGGCATAAAACGTGGAAATCAAAAGGGGGAGGGAAAGATCCGTGGAGCTGTAATTCCACACATACGTGTATTGGAACTGGTGTGTGAGAATCAAATAAAGCATGATCACGCCTGCGGCCATCAGTGCAAGAACTGTTGCATGAAAGCTGAACCGTGCGAACACCATGTCTCGCGAATTCTTTTTCCGATGTGCTCTATAATAGAAAAACGCTGCCGCGAGAGCCGAGAGGAATCCTATTTTGACTATAATGCTTCCGATCATAAGCGAGTTAACCTTGTCAAGGTTAATGAGACGCCACAGGTAACCTTGACAAGGTTACCATGGCGCACAGGAAGGGGTGACCCCAAAAGATACATCAGAGAGACTTCTTTACAGATTCAGCGTCGCCTTCGTATTTCGAAGGACACTTCGTGAGCACGTCGGTGGCATGGAAATAGCCTTCTTTGTATGTCCCCTTGGCCACGACACTCGTTGCCAGTTCAAAATTGTTCGGCTTCGCCCCTTCCAACACCACTTTCTCAATGCGGTTGTTGTCGTCTTTCAGATAAAACACGAACTGGGCCTTCTCAGCATCAAACCGGCTTTCCTTGTCCTTTACCCACTCCCCCTTCACCTGGACTTTCTTGTGACTCTTGTGGGCTGCATCAAAATCAACATATTCAACGTTTGACTCGACAAAGCTCACGCTTCCCAGGATGACGCCCACCACAATAACGACAAGTCCTAACACCACCTTCGGCTTCATACGCTATCCTTTCTTCTGTGTCCGAGGCTCCTGAGTCTTTGACTCGAAGGCTCTTTCCAATTCTTTGATTTTTCTTTCAATCCTGAACAGATAAAAAATGATTCCGCCCCAAATGAGCAGGACGATGATCAGTACAATGTACATTTGATTCGCGTTGAGGAATTCTTCCATGGCCTATTTCGGTTGTTTCAGGAGTTGTGAGGAATCCAGTTTTGCCGCCCGCACGCGCAGGTCGAGCATCCAGATGTATAACAGGTTGAACCCTATCAATCCCATGAAAAACACAAACAACATGTTGCCGGACATCTTGAGCTCCAGAACCGGCCCCTTGCCTTCCACATCTCCTGCAGCGCCGGGATGCAACCCCGTCATGATTCGGGGCATGACAAAGATGAAGAAGGGAACTGTCAACCCTGCAACGAGTGAATAGACGGCAGACAAACGCGCCCTAAGCTCCTCGTTATCGAGCGACGAGCGAAGGGCAAAATACGCAGCATAAATCAGCAGCAGGATAAAAATAGACGTTTCGCGGGGATCCCAGTTCCAGAATTCGCCCCAGTTGAACTTCGCCCACACGGAGCCTGTCACCGTGGCGAGGAAGCAGAACATGAATCCCAGTCCAGCGGAAGAAACGGACTTGACATCAAAGTCCATATCTCTCGTGCGAAGATACCGAAACCCGTAAAACATCGACACGAGGAAGGCAACTACTGTCGTCCAAGCCACCGGCACGTGGAAAAAAATGTTCCTTGTCTTCTGGCCGAGCCCCGGTATGGATGGAAATTCGAAAAGGCCTTGTGGTGACCGCACGGTAGGAATGGCAATCCCCGCCAGGATCACGAACGTAATAAGCGCGATGGCGCCATATCGAACGTATTTCATTCAGTCTTTCCAGACATACTCAAACAACAAAGACGATCCCGCAACCATCACCATCAGGTAGCCGAGAAGAGTCTGAAAATCAATGATTGCATCGTTGAACGGAGCGCCTTCGAGCGACTTCGTGGTTGAACTCATCGCCGTCAGGAGCGGAATAATCAAGAGAGGGAACAAGAGCACGGCATACAGGGTTCCACGCCCGCTGGTTTTAGCGATGATGGCGGCGATGATCGTTGACGCTGAAGCAAAACCCAGGCTTCCCAGGACGATGGAAGCCACATAGACATCAGGCGATTTGACCACAAATCCCGAAAAAAAGAGCTTGTAGAGAACTGAGATGATGCCGCTCAGAACCAGAATAAGCCCGCTGTTCAGAAACAACTTCCCCCAAAAGACCACACCCGGAGAGGCAACAAGCTGCAGTGTCAACGTCGTTCCACGGTCTTCCTCAGCGACAAATGCACGGGACATTCCGGACATCGTGGTAAAAAAAATCACGACCCAAAGCATGCCTGAAAAGAGCTCCGGATTCGGTTCGACGGATCGGAGCGCGAACAGAATCACGATCACCGCCGTCACGACAAACATCAGGAGCGAGTTGAGAGCATGACGCGTGCGCCACTCGGATCTTACATCTTTGGCAAACAGAGCGTATGTGCTGAGGAGGGCGCGCATTGTTCAGACCATAGTACGAAAAAGAGCATCGAACTTCAAGGAGAGTCTTTCCATGTCTGACTTACAGGCGGAGTCTTTTTCTGCACCAGGCAGATTCCGTTTTGTCATTCGTTGCGACAACAAGAATTCCGGTTTTCCGTTGCTCTTGCGCGATGGTCTTCACAACCTCGACACCATCGGAATCGAGGTTCGACGTCGGCTCATCCAGAATCAAAAGCCGGGGGTGATGAAGGAGAGCAAAAGCGTATTTGAGGCGTTGCTTCATGCCCGAGGAATAAACTCCGACGCGGTCGTCCCGCCGGGACCACAGGTTGACAAGTTTGAGCAATTCTTCCATTCGAGCATCGAGCGCAGATTTGCCCGAGCGAATCCTTGACAAGATGATAAGGTTTTCCAGGGCGCTGAACTCATCGTATACATTCAAGTAGGGAGAGACGAAGCCAATAGCATCTTTTACCCTATCCGCATCGAGCTTTTTGCCGTCTGCGAAGTATTCTACTTTTCCCTTGCTCGGGCTTAACACCCCGGCAACAATTTTGGACAGCGTCGATTTCCCGGTACCGTTTTTTCCAGTGATCGCAATGGATTCTCCAATTTTGAGAGAAAATGAAATATCCTCAAAAACGACCCGGCGGTTGAATTCTTTTACGACGTTTGTCAGCACAATCTTGAAGTCGCTCATCGGATGACTGCCACCTTCCATCGATATTCGTGTTCAGCAACTCGAGCCAGGACAACGTAAACCCCCGAAGCGATTTTCGACCGAAGATTCATCGTCGGAATGGCGATGACAGTCCTTCCATACAATTCTGTCACCGCGAACC
>CAYIBG010000181.1:0-4676 GCA_964361365.1 uncultured Ignavibacteriaceae bacterium
AAAAACCCTGGAACCTGATCTGGATCATACCAGCGAAGGAAAACGGACCACAGGAGTGTAAAAGCCGTTTTCCTTGATTCAGTCAGGGAAAACGGCTTTTTTGTTTCAAGAGGGTATTTCATGAAAAGAATTTTCTGGGTCCTCTGTCTTCTGCCGTATGTCCGCGGCTTAGCTCAAGATCAAGAGCCCCGCAAGGACACGGTGTATTACTTGTCTCCAGTTGTTGTGACGGCCACACAGGCGTTTGAGCGGCTGTCGCCGGTCGCTTTCTCTGACTTGACACGTCTGGAGATCAAACAACGATACTCTGTACAGGATGTGCCAGTGCTCCTCTCAGAACTTCCGTCGATCACCTTTTACTCGGAAAACGGAAACGGGATGGGGTATAACTATATCAATATGCGAGGCTTTGACCAGCGCAGAATCTCGGTGATGGTCAACGGCGTTCCTCAGAACGACCCGGAGGATCACAATGTGTACTGGATCGATTTCCCGGACTTGTTGGCGAGCACGCAAACAATTCAGGTTCAGCGGGGAGCGGGAAGCGCGTTCTATGGACCGCCCGCGATTGGCGGCTCTGTGAACATTGTGGCAAACCCGTTTCAACAAGAGGCGGGAGTCAGACTGGAAACGATGCTTGGATTCCAGGAACTTGGCGGAGAAAAGAGGACCGCCCTGAGCACGAAGAAGTTTTCCGTTGCTGTGAACTCCGGGCTCGTGAACAACAAATACATGCTGTATGGCCGTCTGGCGAAACTTCAGACCGACGGATACAGGGAAAAGTCGTGGGTGGACATGAATTCGTATTTTCTCGGCGCTGTGCGATTCGATGAAGAGATGACGACCCGTTTGCACTTTTATGGCGGACCATTTTCAGACGGCCTCGTATATACCGGCTTGCCGAAGTTTGTCAATTCTGACGAGAAGCTTCGACGGCTGAACTTCAGCGATTGGGGCCTCGACAGCACGGGGAATGCCTTCAGTTACAATGTTCTAAGGCGGGCGCAGGAAACCGAAAGCTTTTCCCAGCCGCATTTTGAGATGTTGCATACCTGGCGTCTGTCGCGAGACATCGTACTGGACAATACCGCGTTTCTCGTCGTGGGGGAAGGCTTTTTCGATTATGATGCATCGTGGGCTGACACATCTCTTCTGCGCCTCGGTTCGAAATACGGTTTTCCGACAAACCAGAACCCGGCGAACTCGCTTGTGCGAGGCTTTGTGCGCAACAACCAGTGGGGTTGGCTGCCCCGGGTTACGATTGATCATGGGGGAGGAACGCTGGCGCTGGGGGCTGAGCTGCGTGTTCACCGGTCTCTTCACTGGGGAAAAATTCAGTATGCGGAAGGTTTGCCGGCAAACTTCGACCCCGACTATCATTTCTATGAATACAGAGGCGAGAAAGATATTTTTTCGCTCTATGCGCATGAGCTGTATCGCTGGAGGGAGGATCTCAGCGTGATGGCTGACCTGCAATTTGTGTACAACAGGTATGGACTGACAAACGAGAAATACCTCAACAATGCTTTCACGCTGCCATACTATTTCCTGAACCCGCGGCTTGGCATCAATTTCAACATCGACGGGGAATGGAACACATTCATGACGGCTGCCTACACCTCGCGTGAGCCACGCATGCGCAACCTGTATGCCGCGGAAGATTCATACTTTGGAGCGACACCCCAGTTCGCAGCAGATGCATCGGGGGGAGTTGTGCGGTATGATTTCACACAGCCCATTGCAAAGTCCGAACGCATCCTGGATGTTGAGGCAGGCCTGGGCTATCGTTCTGACGCTGTGAGGTTCAACTTGAACTTGTTCTGGATGGAATTCGCAGACGAGCTCATTAAAAGCGGTCAGGTGGATATCTTCGGCCAGCCGGTGACAGGCAACGCAGAGAAAACCAGGCATATCGGGTTTGAATTTGACGGGAGCTTTGTCTTGAATGAGTTGTTGTCGGTGAGTGGAAATTTCACGCTCTCGCAAAACCGGCTGGTCCGATACAAGGATTTCAGCAGTGGAACCTTATTGACGCTTGATGGAAATCCAATTGCCGGTTTTCCAGATGTTTTAGGAAACCTGCGGCTGAGCTATGCTGACGAATTGCTGACGGCGTCTCTCAGCGGGAAATATGTAGGTTCTTTTTACACGGATAACTTCAAGAATGAAGCGAACAAGAACGCCGATTACGTTGTGTTCCACGGAAATGCAGCATATTGGCTTCCCGCATTTGGCATAACCTTGCGCGGTGAGGTTCGGAATCTCTTCAACAGGCTGTATCTCATGAGCGGTGAGGGAAAGGCCTTCTTTCCCGCAGCAGAGCGGAATTACATTTTTGGAATAGCGGTTCAACTGTAGATGAAAACGAAAGTCCTCATTCTTGCAAACGGTCAGCCACCGAGCAAACGCCTGCTGCTGCGCCTTTTGAAGCAGTCAGCCGTGTTTGTGTGTGCAGACGGAGGCGCCAACACTGCGGCCAGGCTCGGGCTGAAGCCTGATCTCATTATAGGAGACCTTGATTCCATTGCTTCTGTGACGTTGCGAAAGTTTCGAAAGGTTCGGGCAAGAAGGATTGCCGATCAGAACAGCACGGATCTGGAAAAAGCCTTCAGCAGGGTCACGAGTAAGGGCCATACGGACATCACGGTGGCTGGAGCTACGGGCCGCCGGCTGGACCATTCACTCGGCAACCTGAGCGCGCTGGTGAAGTTCTCCCGAAAGGCCAAAATTCGTTTCATCGACGATGCATCGGAGCTGTGTTTTGTCGGCTCGGAGCTCAAGTTCGAGGCTTCGCCGGGAACCGTCGTTTCCCTCATTCCGATGTCGTTGTGCGAGGGCATTGTGACGCATGGGCTCAAATGGGAACTGAAGAACGAGTCGCTCAGGCTTGGGTTTCGTGAAAGTACGAGCAACGTAGTGAAATCAAGTCCAGTGAGCATCAGGGTTAGAAGGGGCGACCTACTTTTGTTCCTCGTGAAAAAAGTTCAACCCTCTCTGTGACCTCCGTGGTCCATTTCGACACCATCGATTCCGTTCTTGTCCTGACGTACTTCGCGTTGGTCGTCATCATCGGTTTTCGGGCTTCACGAAAGAGCAAAAACAATAGCGAAGATTTTCTTCTTGCGGGAAGAACACTGACGCTCCCCATGTTCGTGGCAACACTCGTTTCTACGTGGTATGGCGGCATCCTTGGCGTTGGAGAATTTTCATACACCTACGGCATCTCGAACTGGGTGGTGTTCGGAGTGCCGTACTACATCTTTGCGCTCGTGTTTGCTCTCTTCCTGGCCAAACGTGTCAGAGCCACAGGTCTTTTCACGGTTCCCGACAAGCTTGAACAAGCCTACGACCGGAAAACCGCGGTGCTGGGCTCCGTGCTCACGTTCTTTCTTGTGACTCCGGCGGCATATATACTCATGCTCGGCGTTCTTGTCCAGCTCATGTTCGGACTTTCCCTGACGACAAGCATTCTTCTCACGACGTTTCTCACACTATGCTACCTTTACTCCGGCGGTTTTCGTTCAGACGTCTGGGTGAATACCTTCGAGTTCGTCATGATGTTTCTGGGTTTTGCTCTCATCCTGCCGTTTGCGTGGTCGAAATTCGGGGGATTTGAATTCATCCGTGTGAACGTTCCTCCGATGCATCTCACGTGGCACGGAGGGAATACCTGGCAATTTATTGCTGTCTGGTTTTTCATCGCGCTGTGGACGCTGGTGGACCCCGCGTTTCATCAGCGGTGCTATGCGGCAAAGGACGGAAAAACGGCGCAGCGGGGAATACTCGTGTCGATCCTGTTCTGGTTTTGTTTTGATTTCCTCACGAGTATGACGGGGCTGTACGCCCGCGCAGCGTTGCCGGATTTGAAGGAACCGATGTTCTCGTATCCCATGCTGGCCGAACTGACACTTCCTAGTGTGGCTAAAGGGCTGTTCTACATAGGCATGCTGGCGACGATCATGTCCACGCTCAGCAGCTTGTCGCTCATCTCGGCAATCACCGTGGGAAAGGATATTGTAGGCAGATTTGTGCAGGCGGAGGAAAAATTTGCGGTCGTAAAAAAATGGACAAACATCGGACTGATTCTTTCCGGAGTCTTGTCCGTTGTGCTTGCTCTGATGGTGCCGTCTGTGGTGCGGATATGGTACACGGTTGGGACATGCATCGTTCCGGGGCTTCTCGTGCCGCTGCTGGCAAGTTATTTTGAAAAGCTCCGCATCCCAGCGCGTTTTGCGTTTACAGCAATGCTGTGCGGATGGGGTGTGTCAACGGTGAGCCTCGTTTATGGGCGCATCAACTCGCTGAGTCAGGCGCCTCAGTACTTGCTTGGCATCGAGCCGATGTATCCGGGGCTTCTCGTGTCGTTGCTTGTGTGGGGTGCGGGAAAATTCGCACGAGAGTAGGTTAAATCGACCGGTTACGAGAAAACCTTCCGAAGGTCAGGAAAGCACCAGCAAACCTCCGGAAGGTCTGGATGCTTAGTCGGTGTTCAAAATCAACGGGAGCCCACTCTTCCCGCTTCCTACCACAACAACTTTAGCGTTTGGCGAAACTGCAAGTTTCTCCGTCGCTTCGATTCCCTTCCAGGTCAACACCTGCTGGCTTAAACTGCGAGCGATAATGTTCTGGAAGTCGGATACGCCTTGCGCTTCGATCCGCTTCCGGTCAGCTTCCTG
>CAYIBG010000182.1:0-4673 GCA_964361365.1 uncultured Ignavibacteriaceae bacterium
GCAAGCTCACGCTCTTCGTTCATGCGACGGAAATCCTCCCGGTTCATGTACACCTCGCCCCTCACTTCGATATTCTCAAACGCCTTTTTCGATTCCCGGAGACGCAAAGGAATCGACCGGATGGTCTTCAGGTTTTGAGTAACCTCATCGCCCTGAGAGCCGTCACCGCGCGTTGCCCCTCGCACGAAAAGCCCCCGCTTGTACGCAAGACTGACGGCAACGCCATCAAACTTCAACTCACACACATACTTGAAAGTCGCCTTGTTGAGCAACGACTGAACGCGCCGGTCGAAATCCCTCACCTCGTCTTCGTTATACGTATTGGCGAGGCTCAACATCGGGACGGTGTGCGTGACCGTCGGAAACTCTTTGGTCGGCTCGCCACCCACCCGCTGGCTTGGGGAATCAGGCGTCAGGAACGAAGGGTTGGCCCGCTCAATCTCGACCAACTCCCGCATCAACCGGTCATACTCCTCATCTGAAATCGTCGGCTGACTGAGGACATAATACCGGTAGTCGTGATCCTGCAACACTTTGCGAAGTGCTTCGACTCGCTTTCGCATCGACCCCGCTGCAGTACCCGAAGCCATGGCAACAGCAGTCAGCGGTTCCGCAGCGTCGAATCTTCAATGATGGCGTTGCGGATCACAGCGCCACGTTTGCCAAGCATTCCCAATTCCTTGCCGTTCAGCACAAAGGAAGCACCGCCTGCGTTCCCCATCGTAATGGAGAATCGCTCCCTGGCGGTCCATGATTTCCTGAAATTGGGTGGAAACAAAAATTCCTCTGTTCGTTTTCCGTCGATCAGAATGCTCATCCAAACCGAATCACGAGTGGTCATTTGAAGGCGCAGGCTGTCTTGTTTTGGAGTTATCGTGGGGATGCTTGGAGTGGCAGCGACGGTTTTCTGAGTTAAAGCTTCGGTTTCTTTCACGACATTGTCAAATGAAACCTCCGTCGGCTGCTGATTGGGCGCGCTCTGACCGGTGTTTAACAAATAGGCAGTAAGCCCAACACCGACGACGGCGATGGCGGCAAAGAGGACGTTTTTCTGAAGAGCTGACATGGCTGAGGGTGGCGATGGACGATCCGGTAGCCTTTCCGTCTTGTCATTGCTCGCAGAAGCGCCGGGTGTCTGACCGGACTCTTGATGCAAAATCTCGTCGTATTTTTTCATCACATCTTCTGTATCGAGGCCCACGGACTCGGCGTATTCTCTGATGAAAGCCCTGATGTACGTCTGAGGAAGGACGCTGAAGCGACCCGTTTCGATCGCCTCAAGAAACTTCATACTAATGCGAGTCGATGAGGATATGTCCATCAGGGAAACACGTCGGTCCTGACGGGCTTTCCGCAACTCTTCGCTGAGGGAGGCGAGAGTCATACAGCTTGTAGGTTATACGTTTTTGCCACTGTAAAAGGGATGTGTTGAAGAAAAATTACGACTAATTTGGGGGAGTTTCAAGGTGAAAGCTCTTAGGTTTGCAGCGTGCGCCTTTTGTCCAGGACTTCTCTCATCGTCTTCGAGAGCTCCTCAAGCTGATACGGTTTTTGCAGAAACCCGTCAACGGAATCGCGCACCTGCGACGATTCCGCACTCTGATTGCTGTACCCGGTGGAAATCAAAACGCATGCGTCGGGGTCGATCTCCTTCAATTTCAAGAATGTTTCCTTCCCGCCCATGGTCGGCATATTCACGTCAAGTACCACAATGTCGAATCGTTTCTTCTTCCGGTATAAGGCGATGGCCTTTTTCCCACTGTTGACGATCGTGACTTTGTACCCGAGGTTCGCCAACATCCCGCCGATGATCTCCCCGACATCTTTTTCATCATCCACCACCAAAACACTTTCAGAGCCCTGCAGCAATTTTGACTGGCCCAAGGAACGCTTGATATTGTCAGTTTCTTCGAGAAGCGGAAAATACAAGGTGAATTGAGATCCGACGCCCGGGTCACTCTGCACGCTCACAAATCCGTTGTGTGAATTAATCACGCCGTACACAACGGACAAACCGAGCCCGGTTCCTTTTCCCTGGTCTTTCGTCGTGAAGAACGGTTCAAAGATCCTGTTTTGCACGTCCTTGGTCATGCCGATTCCCGTGTCGGCAACCGAGACGGCCACATATTCTCCCGTTCTTGCTTCTGAAAATGCACCCGGTTGATGGTCGCCAAAATCTATTCTTTCACTTTGCAGAGAAATAACGCCGCCGTCAGGCATGGCATCGCGGGCATTAATGAGGATGTTCAAAACTGCCTGCTGAATTTGCCCATCGTCGCCGTTGATGAGACATATGTCGTTCGTGAGCATTTTTTTGACTTCAATGGTTTTGTCGATGCTCCGCTCGAACAGGTTGAGGGTTTCCTGCAGGATGTCGTTCACAATGACGGGGCGAAACTGCACGTTTCCTTTGCGGGCAAACGTCAGAAGCTGACGCGTCAACGAGGCGCCTCTCTTCGCGGCAGTGTCGATGATGTCCACAAGCCTGTACCATTGATCCTGTTGTCTCATTTTGCGCTTCATGATGGCCGTGGAACCCAGAATCGATGTCAGGATATTGTTAAAATCGTGAGCCACGCCGCCGGCAAGATTTCCAATACTGTCGATTCTCTGTGCATGGAGGATCTTGGCTTCGAGCTTCTTTTTTTCTGTGATATCCCGGGCGACCGCCCGCATTAACATCGGGTTCTTGGCCTCATCATAAATAATGGACGTGTTCACGCTAACGTCCATGATGGTCCCGCTGCTTGTCAGCATTTGTTCCTCGAGGCCTTTCACCTCACGGTTCATTTCGAAGATTTCTTTCAGGAGCCGTCTCGCTTCGACGTGGTACGAGGGCGGGTACAGTTTCAGGATGGATTGACCGACCAGCTCTTCCTTTCGATAGCCGAGTCGATCCGCTTCCGTTTGGTTACAGCTGACGACAAAACCTTCCGCGTTGACAATATGGTACATGTCCGGAGAATGCTCGAACAAGTCCATATACCGCTCCTCAGAACTCTTGAGCCGGTCGATGAGAGCCGTGTTCTCCATTGCGACACCGACCTGATTCGCGAACGCATTGATAACGTCGAGCTGCTTATTGGTAAAGGCATCGCGATTCTTGCCGGCGACAACGATCACGCCGAGGAACTTGTCCTTCGTCAGGATGGGCACGGACACCCATGATTCGATGTGGCCGAATTGCCAATCGACGATACTGGATTTCAGCGGGCGTTTATGGATCCGCGGAGAGAAAATCCACTCAAGGCGAGGCTCGTCGATACTCTCATGATTGTCGATGATGGATACCTCAAGCTCTTCGGTTCCCCGTTGAGCGCTCAGCACAAGCCTGGACCCGATGACACGATAAATCCACGCGTACTCGTTGTCAAGAAGGCGCTTGATCTCGTTGAGCACATTTTGAAACAGATAATTGATATCCACAGCGCGGTTGACTGCCTCGGAGACGGTGTTCAGCGCCATCAGTTCTTTTTTCTGGTCTTCGAGAAGTCGCCCGTACTTCAGCGTGAAGACGACAATAATGAACCCGAATATCCCGACCGTGGAGACGCTGACAAAGAGAAGAAAATCGAGAGGTACTCCCTTTGGAGCGCTGATGATTCTGACAGTAAGAATGGTGATCAGAGCAACGACGACGGCCGTGGAGGCAACAACCTGAGCCTGCTCGACAGGGCCGAGTGCCGTGCGGAATCGCTGGATATTGCGAAATGAAAACTTCATGCCAAACCTAAATTAGCGACTGCTTGGCAGATTAGCAATGAGCGAGTGACGGGCGCTACAACGAGCGGGGGAAAGTGCTGGAAAGGATTGAGGAAATCTCTTCGTCGTCGAAGGGTTTTACCAAATATCCGGCTGCGCCAAGATCTTTGGCAACTTTCTTTGCTTCGAAATCGTCGATGGCTGAGCAGAAGACCACAGGGGTTGAGGAAAGCGACGGAACCTTTTTGATGTTGTCGAGCAAGTCGAATCCGTTCATCTCAGGCATTCTCACGTCGCTGAAAATCAGGTCCGGCTTGAATTTGGAAAGTGTTTTCAACGCCTCGGCGCCACTCCCCGCCTCCTTCACATTATAACCTTTATGATGAAGGAAAAGCGCAAGGACTTTTCTCCAGGAAGGTTCGTCGTCAACGACGAGGATATGTCTTTTCTTTCTGGGCAGACTTCCTCGGTTCAATTGTTTTTCCGGACCTCAGGGGTTGCTGTCGCCGGGATGACCCGACGAGCGCGAACGAATCGTTTGAAATTTGCTTCGTCGTAAAAAGAAGACGCCGGGTCAAAACTGCCAATCCTTACACCGCGTCCTGACGGAGTGTGAATAAAAGTCTTGTTCTCCAGATAAACGGCAACGTGACTGATGCTTTCTCGTCTCTCGAAAGAAGCCTTGCGTCCAAAGAAGAGCAAGTCCCCTTTTCGCAAGTTTTGAAATCCTTCGCCGGGGTTCAGATCCTCCCCCATGAGGGCCTGCTGATTCGCATCCCGGTTGAGTTCCATTCCGTTCATGCGAAAAACCGTTTTGCTGAACCCCGAGCAATCCATGCCTTTCACGGATGTTCCGCCCCACAAATACGGAATGCCCATCAGCGATTTTGCGGATTTCTCGATGTTTTCTCCGGTGAGTTTTCGAGAGGCCTTCCAGGATTCGTAATCTTCGACGTATGCACGATCGACAT
>CAYIBG010000183.1:0-4662 GCA_964361365.1 uncultured Ignavibacteriaceae bacterium
AGCACTTTCGCAAACCGGCGGGACAACCGTCATCCGAATAGCCGATGCCGACGTCCTTCCATTCGATTTCACGAACTTCGCAGAGACAGTGCGGAGATATCTCGGCGAGTTGAAAAAGGTCTTGTCGGGCATGCAGGACAAAATCAAGGAACGAAACAAGCAACTCAGCGAGGGAGTGTTTACAGCTTTGGCCGACCCCAAAGAGAAATCCGTTCCGCCAGGCGTCGAGGAAATTCCGCCTTTCATTAATTTTGCCCCTTTGGAGAATGCCATCGAAACTTTGACGCGTTCGGCGGATCGATATGACAAAGCAGTGAAAAACCGCGCTGGCAAGAACCTGAGTGAGCAGGTATTGAAATCGGTCAATCAAAGGCTTATTCAAAGCGAGCGAAAGCTCACGCATCAGGATGGTCTGCCGATACGTCCATGGTTCAAGCATCTGATTTATGCGCCCGGGTTTTACACAGGGTACGGGGTCAAAACAATTCCCGGAGTTCGAGAGGCTCTGGAACAGAAACGATGGAAGGAATCTGAATCTGAAATTCTTCGCGTAGCAAGAGCGCTTGAAGATCAGTCGATGTTAATAGAGGCGGCAGCAAACGATCTTGAAAAGGGAACAAAATAAGGAGCCGCCGTCATGAAGCGCATTTCTATCATCGTTTTTCTTTGCTGTCTGACTTTCCTGGGATTTTCTCAACAAGGCAAACGGAAGAACGCGACGGTAGAAAAAATCGTCAAAGAGGTCTCGGCTAGGAATATCAAGACACTGGTCGAGAAGTTGGCGGGCTTCGGCACAAGACACACACTTTCTGACACTTTGAGTGAAACCCGAGGGATAGGCGCTTCCAGACGATGGATCAAATCCGAGTTCGAAAAGTATGCTCAAGAAAGTGACGGAAGAATGGAAGTCGAATTTTTTGAGACGCTTGTACCCAGGTCAAATCGTGTTCCAAATCCGGCCAAGGTGGTGAATGTCATTGCCTGGCTTCATCCTGAGCCAACACACCATCCGATGCCAGCTCGAATTCTCGTGATTTCCGGCCATTACGATTCCCGTGCAAGCAATCCTGTCGATTCGACGAGCGACGCACCCGGAGCGAATGACGACGGGAGCGGAACAGCCGTGGTCATGGAACTTGCACGCGTCATGAGCAAATACAAGTTTGAAGCGACCGTGGCGTTTATGGCGGTTGCAGGCGAAGAACAGGGACTTCTGGGTGCCGGGGCTTGGGCTGAGATGGCAAAACAAAAGCAATGGAACATCGAGGCAGTGTTCAACAACGATATCGTCGGGAATTCGCGAGGCGGTTCAGGAAAGCGCGAGAACAAATATGTGAGGCTGTTTTCCGAAGCCTTCAGCCCGCTCGACACGGGTTCTGTCTTTCGGCAGAGAATCGCACTGGGACTGGAAAACGACGGAGGATCGCGGTCCCTCGCCCGTTACATCAAGGAAATCGGGGAGGCGTATAACAGAGGCTTTGGCGTGACAATGATATACCGGCTGGATCGTTTCCTGCGCGGCGGCGACCATCGGCCATTCCATGAACGGGGATTCAGAGCCGTTCGGTTCAGCGAAGTCAAAGAGAATTATGACCACCAGCATCAGGACGTTCGGGTAGAGAACGGGAAGGAATTCGGAGACCTGGCCAAGTTCATGGACTTCGAATACTGCGCCAACGTTGCCCGCGTGAACGCAGCGGCACTCGCGACATTGGCCGCAGCGCCGGCTCCGCCTTCAAATGTGGGCGTGTTGACAGCGCAGCTGGGGTACGAATCTACCTTTCGATGGAACAAAAACATGGAACCCGATGTGGCCGGGTATCAGGTGCGATTCCGTGCAACAGATTCACCGACGTGGCAGGGTGGTGTGTTCACGAAGGACACCACGGTGACACTCGGTCAATCGAAAGACGATTACATCTTCGGCGTGCAGGCGGTGGACAACGACGGGAATGCGAGTCTCGTAATAACCCCGAGACCGGTGGGAAGGCAGTAAGATCAGGTTTGCGGGTGTTCCACTTTTTCGATGATCTCCTGATACCTCATGAGCTCACCGATTGTCTGGATGGCGTAGCGCTTTTGCAGGTAGGACAGGTACTTCACCAGGACCAACGCCGTCGCAAAGGCGTCGCCCGACGCTCTGTGGCGTTGATGGATGTTGATGTCGAGAAACCGTGCGACGGGCCCGAGTGACTTGCTCGGGAGATAAGGGAGAATCACTCTGCTGAGCCTTGCCGTGCACAATCGAGGGTTGGAAAGCTCGATGCCGCGTTCTCTTCTCGATGTGTGATAGAAAAAGCTCCAGTCAAAACCCACGTTGTGAGCCACGAACACCCCGTCTCCGAGAAATTCCATCATGTAGGGAACCACTTCTCGTGCCGTGGGGGCATCCCGCACCATGAGGTTGTCGATTCCCGTTAGGTCTGAAACGTAATTCGGAATGGTCTTAAGAGGATTCACGAGCGTCGAAAACTCATCGACCAGGACCCCGCCTTTTACCTTCATCATCGCGAGTTCGGTGATGCGGTCGTCGATCGCGCTCATACCGGTCGTTTCAAAGTCGACAACGACGAATGTCGCTTCCTGGATGGGTAGTTCGTTCATCAAGAGGCTGCGAGGGGTTGGAATTTTCCCTGCATGAATTCTTCCGCTATGCATACGTCTTCCGTACTGCCGACAAACAACGGCGTCCTTTGGTGGAGAGATGTAGGAACGATGTCGAGGATGCGGTCTTTCCCGTTGCTCGCCCGCCCGCCCGCTTGCTCGACGATAATGCCCATCGGATTGCCTTCGTACATTAATCTGAGTTTTCCGTCGGGATGCTTCTTATCCCCAGGATACATGAAAATTCCGCCGTAGAGGAGCGTGCGATGAATGTCGGCCACCATGGAGCCGATGTAGCGTCCGGAATACGGCCTTCCCGTTGCTTTGTCTTCCTCCTGCAGGTATTTGACATATTTCTTCATGCCGTCATGCCAGTAACGATAGTTCCCCTCGTTCACGCTGTAGATTTTTCCGCGCTTCGGTATTCGAATGTTTTCATGAGAGAGCAGGAATTCACCGATTCCCGGGTCCAAGGTGAATCCATGAACGCCGTCTCCGGTCGTATACACCATCATGGTTGAGGAACCGTACACAACGTAGCCCGCAGCGATTTGTTTGTAACCGGGCTGCAGGCAATCCTGCATCGTCCCCTTTCCGGAGTGGCTCAGGCGGCGATAGATCGAAAAAATGGTCCCGATGTTTACATTTGCATCGATGTTCGATGAGCCGTCCAGAGGGTCATACAAAAGCACGTATTTGCCAGTGGGGTATTCGTCAGGAATATGCAGAACATCTTCATTTTCTTCAGAGGCCATCACGCACAAGTGTCCCCCGTGGTCCATCGCTTTGTAGATCGTCTCGTCTGCAAAGACGTCGAGCTTTTTGACTTCGTCTCCGTGGACGTTCTCTTTTCCTGCCGACCCCAGGATTTCGACAAGGCCCGCCTTGCTCACTTCCTTCCAGATAATCTTGATTGCCAGCGTGAGGTCACCCAGCACGCCCGAGAAATTTCCCGTTGCGCCCGGATGCGCCCGCTCGCCTTCAATGATGTGGCGCCCGATGGTAACGACTTTCTTCTGGAAACTCATTGCGCGAAATGTAAAAAAAGATTCGGTTCCTTACAAGCCGGAATGGCGCCGACGGTCAAACCTTCATCTCCTGGTCCCTGTATTGCAGCTGGTAGAGCCGGCGGTAAATGCCATTGAGAGCAAGAAGCTCCTGATGAGTGCCGATTTCGCGGACCTCGCCCTTGTGAAGCACGATAATCTTGTCGGCATTCTGAATCGTAGAGAGGCGATGAGCGATCACGATGGAAGTTCTGCCTTTGAGAAGTTCTTTGATGGCCGCCTGAATCAACTGCTCGGTCTCTGTGTCCACGCTCGATGTTGCTTCGTCAAGAACCAGGATCTTCGGGTTGAACGCCAAAGCGCGTGCGAAGGAGAGGAGTTGTTTCTGGCCGACGGAAAGGGTGGCACCTCGTTCTTTCACCTCGGCATCGTACTGGCCGGACAATTGCTCTATGAATCTGTTTGCGCCCACGACTTGTGCGGCATTCTTTACCCGTTCGAGATCAATGGAGGCATCTCCGAGGTTGATGTTTCCCTTGATATCGCCTGAGAACAAAAAAACGTCCTGTAACACCACTCCGATATGTTTTCGCAGATCCGGTGGGCGAACGTGTTCAATGTTTATTCCGTCGATAAGAATCTCGCCCTTCTGGATTTCATAAAAGCGGCTCAAGAGACTTATGATGGAGGTCTTTCCAGCACCGGTATGCCCGACGATAGCAATGGATTCTCCCGGCTTGGTTGAAAAGGAGACGTCTTTGAGCACCCATTCCGGAGATTGAGCGCCGTCGGATGGAACGTTGTAGGCGAACCACACATGACGGAATTCGATGCTGCCTCCGACATGGTCCAGAGCTCTTGGGTTGGAATGGACGGAAGGAATGGATCGGTCGTCGAGAAGCTGGAAAATACGCTCGGATGATGCCATGGCGGTCTGGAGGATATTGTATTTTTCCGAGAGGTCCCGGATAGGCCGCCAGAACATTTCATTGAACTGGACAAACGCCATCACGGTGCCGATGGTGATGGCTCCGTCGAGTGCGTTGCCTCC
>CAYIBG010000184.1:0-1240 GCA_964361365.1 uncultured Ignavibacteriaceae bacterium
CCGGGAATGAACGCCTTGCGGATGGACCGGCCGATCTCAGTTCTGATGGGAATGTTTTGAAGGTTTGGGTCGCTGCTGGAGAGCCTGCCGGTTGCGGCAATCGTCTGATTGAAGGATGTGTGAACCCTGCCCGTGCGCTCGTGAATCAACTTCGGCAGGGCCTCAACATACGTTGATTGAAGCTTGGCGAGCTGCCGGTATTCAAGCAGTTTCTCCACGATGGGGTGTTCGTCCACAAGTTCTTCCAACACTCCCACGTCTGTTGAAAAGCCTGTTTTGTTCTTTCTCACAGTGCGAAGCTTGAGCCTGTTAAACAACACATCGGCCAGCTGCTGAGTGGAATTCACGTTGAACGGCTCGCCAGCCAGCGAGTGGATGTCGCGGGTCAGGTTGCCGAGTTGCCGCTCCAAATCTTTCGACATTTCTCCGAGAAACTGAACGTCGATTCCCACGCCGGTCTGTTCCATGCGCGTGAGCACAGCGACAAGCGGAAACTCGATGTCCTCGCAAAGTCGGCTCATGGCTTCCTTTTCGAGCATCGGGTGGAACAACTTGTATAATCGAAAACTGATGTCGGAGTCCTCACAGGAATAGTCGGACAGAGATTGGACGGGGACTTCACGGATATCTTTCTGATTCTTGCCGGAGCCCGTTAAGTCCTCAAACGTGATGGTCTTGTAGTGAAGATACTCGCGGGCAACGTCGTCCAGACCGTGGCGGCCGTCGGCCCTCAAGGCATAGCTTGCGATCATCGTGTCGAAGAGCGGTCCTTCAAAGGAGATGCCGTACTGTGAGAGAACGAGAAAGTCGAATTTCAAGTTATGCCCGATTTTTCGGACAGTCGGATTTTCGAGGAACGGTTTGAGCTGGGCGCAGACAAGATTCGCATCGAGGCCCGCGTCAAGTCGAGGCGTGTTCACCGGGTTGCCGAAAAGGTCGGTTTGTTCCCTTGTCTCAGAGGATACGGAAATGAAGAAGGCCTCTCGTGGTGTGAGGGAAATCGAGATTCCTACCAGTTGCGTGTGGAGCTCATTCGTCGAAGTTGTCTCTGTGTCGACAACGAATTCTTTTGACTGCCTAAGCTTTGTGCAAAGGGCCAACAATTGAGTCTGATTCGTGATGAGCGCGTAGGTGTGTTGATCCTTTGTAATGTCTGTGAGATCCTCGGCAGGGGGGAGTGGTGGTGCATCCTCAGGGGGTTGCGCTTTGGCTCCGCCCTCACGCAGCCTTCTCGCCAACG
>CAYIBG010000184.1:1340-4609 GCA_964361365.1 uncultured Ignavibacteriaceae bacterium
GCATCCTCAGGGGGTTGCGCTTTGGCTCCGCCCTCACGCAGCCTTCTCGCCAACGATTTGAAATCGAGCATCTCAAAGAGGCGGAGGAGGGTCACGTTGTCCTGCCCGCCCGCTTTCATCGTGTGGAAATCCAGCTTGAGAGGTACTTCGGTATGAATTGTCACAAGTCGCTTGGAAAGGCGAGCGAGGTCTTCGTTCGCGGCGAGCTTCTGCTTGACCCCTTTTTGAGGAATTTGGTCGATGCTGCGATAAATATCCTCGATGCTCCCGAATTGCTGAACCAGAGGGATGGCTGTCTTTTCGCCAATGCCCGGTACGCCCGGAATATTGTCTGAGCTGTCTCCCATGAGGCCGAGAACGTCGATAACAAGGTTGGGTGGAACGCCGAATTTTTTCAAGACGCCTTCCAGGTCCACGATTTCAACTTCAGTACCACTCTTACCGGGTTTGTAGATCTTTGTTTTTTCGGAAACGAGCTGCATGAAGTCCTTGTCCGACGTGACAAGGTAGGTATTCACATTTTCTTCCTCGGCTTTTTTCGCCAGAGTTCCCATGATGTCGTCCGCTTCGAACCCGTCCACTTCGACGACGGGAATATTGTAGGCTCTTACGACCTCCTTCAGCGGGCCAAGCTGCGACAGCATGTCCTCCGGCATCTTCTGACGGGTAGCTTTGTACTCCTTGTATTCTTTGTGACGGAATGTGGGTTTGCTCGTATCGAAGACGACCGCAATGTAATCCGGCCTTTCCTCTTCCAGGATTTTATTCAGGAAGGTAACGAAGCCATAAACGGCGCTGGTGTTTTCACCCTTGGCGTTGACGAGCGGACGTTGGATAAAAGCAAAATACGAACGATAGGCGATGGCCATACCGTCGATGAGGAACAATCTCTGGGTTGTCATTCTTCGAGAGAGACTACAGGTTGGCCGACATCCTCAGAGCTTGAATGTGGTTGATTTTGTTTCATGTCGACGAAGAATCCTCGCACCAGAAATACCGTGAGCATCAGAATTCCACCTGTGATGAAGAAGTTTTGTCTCAGTCCCACATTTGCCGCTATGAATCCACCGGCCAGAGGGCCAATCATGTTTGCCAATATGTTCCCGCTCGAGGCGATGCCCATAATGCCCCCGCGCCGTTCAAGGGACGTATTCTTGCTGATGTAGGAATACAGCGTCGGCAGCATCCCGCCGAGGCAAAATCCCAGTGTGGCACGGAAGAAGATCAACTGGTAGGCACTCGTCACCAGGCCTTGTGCAGCATAGGAAACGCCCGCTCCGAGAATTGCGATGCTCAGGTTCTTTTTATAACTCTTGACATCGTTCCGTTTGCCCCACCAGGGCGCAGAAATGACCACAAAGATTCCTACGACCGAGAAAATGCCGCCCGCCATGGTGGCAAGCAATTCCGTAGCGCCCACGAGCGATTCGACATACAAGGCGAAAATCGGCTGGATCATAAAAACGGCCGTTTGGGAAATCAGCATGATGGCAAGCGCAATTCGAATCGGCTTCGAAGAGAAAGCATAGCGGTAGTTACTGACTACGGAAAGCTGTTGATGACCATCGTTTCCGGGAGGCTCAGATTCCCTGACGAACTTGATGATGACAATTCCACTGACTGTGCAAAGAACTGCGACGATGTAAAAAATTGGCCTGAAACCCAATGCGTCTGCAAGGGTTCCTCCTACCAGAGGTCCAATGACGTTTCCGCTCGATTGCGCAGTCTGCATTAGGCCGACAGCGTACCCGGCTTTTTCGCGGGGCGTATTTGCAGAAACAAGGCCAAGGGCTGCTGCGATAAATCCGCTGATCGCTCCCTGGATCATCCGAAAGACGAACAGCATCTCGACGTTTTGAGCAAGGCCGATGAGCAACTGCGAGGCCGCAAGCCCAAAAATCGCCCGAACGGTCATGAGTTTTCGGCCGTAGCGGTCTCCCAAGTGACCCCAGACCGGTGTGAGGAAAAACGAGAGGAAAAAAGGTCCTGCGAAAACAAGGCCGCTCCATCGGGCCACGTCCTCAGTTGATTTTACCCCCAGGTCGCGGATGTAAAAGGGGAGGAAGGGTACGACCAGGCTCATGCCGACCATCGCAATAAATTGCGATGCCCACATGATATACAGGTTCTTCCGCCAGGGTTCGAGAGGAGTCGTCACGAGTCGAATGTCGTCTTTTTAGCGTCTGACTTCCTCAAGAAACCTTCGCATGAATTGATAGTTTTCAGAATCGAATTTCCGTTCAACCGTCTGTCCGCTCCCCTTGATTCTCACAATGACTTCCCGTGCGTCCAGAATGCTTTCGAAGATTTCCAACGGTGCCTCGTATACGGCGGTCTCCGAAGGGTGTCCATCGATGGATTGCTGGACATACCGGCCTGGCACAGCGGGTAGGCGTATGAGACGGCCGTCAATTTTTATGGCAATGTGCTCGGAGGTATCGATGGCGAGCCATTCTTTTAACATGAGGCTTTCGTGGAAATACTCGGCAATCAGAAAAAATATTCTGGCTCCGTTCGGTTTCGTCCGACATTCTGCGTTCAGGCTGACTCTCTTGCTGATCGGATAGCCGGCGAGAACATTGCCCGTGGATCGGGTTACGGTCGCGTTGTCGGATTCGTCTGTAAATCTAACGGTTTCGTACAAGACCTGACTGCACGACGGCAGGAGGAAGAAGAGGACTGTCGCGGCTAACACATGTAAGAAGTCTGACTTTTTACATGTAGGTTCATTTTCAAAAGTCAGACTTCTACCCGGGTTCTTCCCGTTCATTTGAGTGTCAACACCTTTGCTTCCAGATTCTTGTTCAACAGTTTCTCAACATCTTCCAGTTTCACCACGCCATAGTAGAATTCTCCCGCCGACATGGCTTCTGCTTGAACGGCTTTGAAAATATCGAGGTAGCTATTTTTCCCGTTCACGAAGTTGAGCACCTCATACTGCATTTCTCCATGCATGCCGGGGATTCGCGTTCGCTTTTGAAAGTATTCAGTGAGGTTCGCAATGTTCACGGGGATTTTCTTGCTCAATGCGCGTTCCTTTTCGGACATGCCGAGTTTTGGCGCACTCGATTTTCCGGTTGCAGAGACGAAAAACTCGTCCAATCTGTCGACCGAGCTCTCGGTCTGACTTGAGAGCGCCTTTTTCAAGTTGTCGATGTATGCACGGGCTGTTCGTTGCTGGGCGAATATCCGAACGCTCTCGAGCGCCCGACCCTCGCGCACATATGCCTGCTCGACAAGGTTTCGGGCAGCTTTGTAAGCGTCGTCTG
>CAYIBG010000185.1:0-3050 GCA_964361365.1 uncultured Ignavibacteriaceae bacterium
ATCCTGAAGTCATTGATGAAGCCGAGCCTCGAGGCGACTTTCGGCGTGCCCGTGCATGCTCTTTCGAGTCGCAGAACAGTCAAGTCAGCCCTGTAACCGGGGATTCTCAATTCAACGGAGGTAGTATGGAAAACACAATCAAAGTACTTCTTGCCGACGATCATGAAGTCTTTCGGCGTTCATTAGCCGAGTTCCTGAACGTCCGGGAGAGCATTGAAGTTGTCGCGCAAGCCTCGAACGGAAACGATGCGGTGGACCAGGCCTCACAATACGAGCCGGACCTGGTGCTGCTGGATTTGAACATGCCGGGACGAAACGGTTTCGAGGCTTCGAAAGCCATTAAGCATCGTCGCCCGCAAACGAGGGTCTATATCGTTTCAGCCAATGAAGGCGACTTGTATCGCTCAATGGCTATGCTGAACAAGGCCGACGGCTACATTCCCAAGTCGACACTGAAACGAGACATTCTTGCCTTGCTCGATGGATTACTTGCTGGACAGATGGCAACATCAAATGCGGCGTAGCGGTAAATGGCAACAATCATTTTGAATTCAGGAACGTGAACAAACCATTTGACATACCGAGCTTGAAGTTTCAGGCGGGAAGTCGAAACAAAGGAGCAAGCGAACCGCGGCCACAGTATTCTCAAGCGATTTCGAATGCTATGGCGACGGTTTCGGCAAGCCCGAAGATGAGACTGCAAAGGGTCAAATGGTTTCCGAGCCGAGCTGATGGGAATCTCAAATGAGTGTTTCAGCATGAGCAGGAATTTCTCAATAGCAGCCATGCTCATTCCGCATCGGCATAATTTTAGGAGCGAGCAGTTGTCTAAAATCTGTATTTCAAAACTTGAATTCACTCTTGTACTAGGTCGTTGAAAACATTACGCCACATATCGCTTCAGAAGCTCATTCTGCTGACGCTACTCACATTCGTCGTGAGCTCGTCGGCATTTGCAGCAACAGTGACCACGACTGGTAGCGGAAACTGGAGCTCGACAACGCCTAATGCTCCATGGCCTGGCGGAACGATTCCAGCCAGCACAGACGACATCGTCATTGGAGCGGGATTTACGCTGACAGTCGATGGCAACAGGACCTGCAACTCTATGACCGTCGGCAATGGCTCTACGCTCACAGTCAATACGACCGTCACATTGACGGTGACCACTTCCATTACGTTCCCGAATCTTGCTACTGCTAATGCCACTGGCACTTTGAGCGGTGCTGGGTCGATCAGTGCGGCATCGCTATCTGTCGGAAATAACACAGCACCCACCACGAATAATCAGACTCGCACAACTACTGTTACCTCCAGCATTACGAGTTTAACTCTATCTGGAAATCTGACTCTGAATTCAAGGATAGGCGTTAACACCGGCAGGATAGCAAATAGCACATTCTCCTTGGCTTCTGGAACAGTGACTGTGAACGGCAGTGCTACAACAGTCAATGGTAACGCTGTGAACACGTCCACGCTGACACTGGCTCTAGGCGCGCAGACCGGAACTCTTGTTCTCGGAGGTGCGACTCCTTTTACCATCTCCGGGACAGGAACGAGCACTATCACACTAAATGGCACATCAGCTACTGTAAATTACAATTCGAGTTCGGCGCAGACGATCCGAGGGACAACTTATACTACGTTGAAGATTAACAACTCCGCGGGGGCTACACTTGGTGCTGCGGCAACTGTTACCACCTTGACTATCGGAGACGTGACATCGAGCAGTGTTTTCAGCGATGGCGGCTTTCAAGTTACTTCGACAGGCACTCTCAATCTCACGTCCGGAACTTTTAAGCTTGGCAACTCCACCGCAACGACCTTTCCGGCATTCGCCACCAGAAATATTTCTTCAGGAACTACAGTCGAGTACGCATCATCGGTTGCGCAAACTGTTTCCATAACGCCGAGCTATCAGAATCTTACGTTCTCGGGCGCAGGCACAAAAACGACCGCGTCGGGAACGCTCTCCGTTGCGGGCGATTGGGCCGCAGGCAGCACCACTGCACTCAATACAAACAACACGATTGTGAGTCTCACCGGCAATCTGAGCGGAAGTGGAAACATCACACAAGGCACAGGACTCATAACCGTTGGCGGGGACTGGACCAACACCGGAACGTTCACCGCAAGTTCGGCTGGCGTTACCCTGACCGGCTCGTCGAAACAAATCACGGGAGCAAGCGGAGGAATAACATTTACGACTCTCACGGTCAGTGGAACGTACACGAACAATAACGCGGCAACGCTTACCGTGTCGACCGCACTGAGCGGCGGCGGCACGCTGACAAATCCCGCGTCAGGCACTCTTGCCATCGGTGGAACCTCCGGAATAACTACGTTGACAGCAACTGCGAGCGGCAACACGGTAAATTTCAACGGTTCTGGCGCGCAGACGATTCCGGCGTTCAGTTACAACAACCTGACGCTTTCAAACGCTGTTGATACCTCTGCCGCGAATTATAAAACAGCAGCCAACACGCTTACCGTCGGCGGAACCCTGACGATTAATTCCGGCAACACGTTGGATATGGGGAGTTTTGCCTCTTCCACGTTTGGCGGCAGTTCAACGAACAGCGGGAAAATCCGGTGGTCGGCGGACAATGTGTATGTGGGCGGCACAGGGACGACAGAGTTTTATGGTTCTACTGCCGGTAACGTGGTGGCAGGCACGAGCTATGGCAACCTTTGGTTCACGGGGAGCGGGACGAAAACAATTGGAGCAGGTGTAGCGGTTACAGCGTCAGGAGGGAACGTGGCGTTTGGTGTCACGGTGAGTCACAACTTGACTGTTGCCTCAACCGCAACCCTGACGGTGACCAGCATGGATCTGAACAACAACGGAACGATTACGAACGGCGGAACGATTTCAGTCAACCAATAGAATGAACCAATCACAATTTAACGAAAGGAGGACACTATGAGACAGCAAAAGCCGAGGCCGCCGTAGTGCGGAAGAAACCACAGCTACTCTCTGAGCAAGAGTGGCTGAGCAATAACGATTCACCCCGCCAAAAAGAAGGCGGGCAAGTAATTCACTATTCACT
>CAYIBG010000185.1:3150-4608 GCA_964361365.1 uncultured Ignavibacteriaceae bacterium
ATTCACTATTTTTCAAAAGGAGCAGAGTCATGAACACAACAACATTCATCGGACGGGGCTTGACTGCCCTGTTTGCCCTCTTCCTTGTGGCCTCAACGGCCCTTGGGCAAGGGAACTTCACGCAGACCGGGGCGGGGCTTACGAACACGGGTACCCTGATAATCAAAGGAACTGCCTCCTCCTTTGGTACCCAAACAACTGTCGGCGGGACTGTCGATTATGCGAGAACCACTACTTCGCAAACCATCGTCAGTGTCAGCTATGCGAACTTGAAACTGACGGGAACGGGAACTCCTGGTGCGACAACAAGGGTATTTCCTAACTCATCGATTCAAGTAAGCGGAAATTTGACGCTTGCCAGCATCACCAAAGCTGACGTCAACGCAAGGCCAGGCACAAGCGCCGTGATCGACTACAATGGCGGTGCTCAGGCGGTTGCGGCTATCGATTACCAGGGCTTGACTTTCAGTGCCGCTGGAACCAAAACGTTTGCTACGGGTACCACGAAGATCGCAGGCTCCTTCACGCTCACCGCAGGTACTGCTGATGCCACGACGAATGCGACTACGCTCGAGTTCGACGGGACTGGTGCGCAAACGCTCGCCGCGATCAACTATGATAACCTCTCGATTACGGGCGTAAGGGCCGCCACGCCGGCAATTACTTTGGCAACTGGATCGATCGGAGTCAAAAGTGCATTTACGGTAAGCCCGTCGGGAGCAGTCACGTACGTAACAACTGGAAACACAGTTGACTACAACGGCACGCTGGCGCAGACGATCACAGCTTTCAATTACAATGATCTGACGATCAGCGCGGCGCGCGGCGTAAATAACATAACGCTTGCCAGCAGCGGAACGATCGGTGTTGTCGGCGCATTCAGTCCGACAGCAACCTTCGGAGGAGGCGGGTATGTTGTTACGGGTAGCACGGTTGATTACAACGGTACGACCGGTCAGTCTATCATCGGTGGTGCCACATTTCCATTGTATGAAAATCTTACAATCAGCGGCTCAGGCACAAAAGCAGCAAGCGGAGCCATTGCACTCAATGCGGCTGGTGTGTTGAACAACAGCATAACGTTCAATATGGGAACGAGCTCTTTGACGTTCACGGCTGCTCCGTCAAACTCTGGCACAGTGCAATTTGCCGGATTAAACAATGGTCGTGCAGTTGGAAGCGCCGCGGGTATTGTTGAGTACAATGGAGCGGTTGCTCAGAACGTTCTGGCGGGAACATATTTCAATCTCATGTTCACGAATGGCACAGCCAGCTCTGCCGAGAAGACAATTGGTGGAGCGGTTACTGCCGCGAACAATTTGACAGTTAACGCTTCTGGTTTCTTAACGGTCTCCGGAGCGGGAACTGCTCAAATCAACAACGATTTGATAAACAATGGTGCAGTCACCAACGCAGGCACGATTACGGTTGGCGTCTAATAACATAGAGGAGATATCA
>CAYIBG010000186.1:0-4593 GCA_964361365.1 uncultured Ignavibacteriaceae bacterium
TCAACGGTATATCTTGCGCTGAGGGCGGGGTTGACTGTATCAGCGTCGATCCCGATTGCTGTGTTGGCGATTGCGGTATTCAAGAGGTTCGGAAAGTCCACAATTCTTGAAAACAATATTGTTCAGACAATCGGGTCTGCAGGGGAGTCTGTCGCCGCGGGAGTTGCCTTCACGTTTCCGGCCCTTATTTTTCTGACAGGAGGCGAAGCGTTCTTCAATTATTTCAACGTGTTCACGTTGGCTCTGGTGGGAGGGATCCTGGGAGTGTTGTTCATGGTTCCTCTTCGGCGGTCGCTCATAGTAAAAGAACACGGTACGCTTCCGTATCCCGAAGGAACAGCGTGTGCGGATGTTCTGATAGCAGGTGAAAAAGGCGGATCGATGGCGCGAAGGGTTTTTGCCGGGTTGGGAATTGCAATGCTTTACAAATCCCTGATGAGTATCCTCGGATTATGGAAGGACGTTCCGGGATATGTCGCATCGAGGACTTCTTCGTATCCCAACGCCAGCATCAGCGCAGAGATTACTCCAGAATATCTTGGAGTCGGTTACATCATAGGCCCCCGGATTTCCGGGGTTCTCGTCGCTGGCGGCATCCTTTCGTATTTGGTGCTTATCCCGCTGATTTCGTTCGTCGGCGACGCACTTCCAACAATTGTCAAGCCGGCCGGGAAATTGATCTCTGACATGTCCCCGTCGGACTTACGGTCAGGTTTCATTCGCTACATCGGAGCTGGCGCGGTTGCGGCGGGCGGGTTGATCACGTTGATTCGCACGTTACCCACGATTGTTTCCGCCTTTCGTGACAGTTTCAAAAGCCTGAAGGATTTGAAAGCGGGAGTGCAGCTTTCACGCACGGAGCGGGACATACCTATCACTTACGTCATCATCGGATCGATTGCTCTTGTTTTCATCGTAGCCATTCTCCCGCAACTCCCCGGTACGTTCCCCGGAACATTGCTTATGGGACTGCTCGTTGTGGTCTTTGGATTCTTTTTTGTAACGGTCAGCTCTCGGATCGTGGGAATTATCGGCTCGTCCAATAATCCAATTTCCGGAATGACGATTGCGACATTGATGGCAACGTGTCTGATATTTGTCAGCCTTGGATGGACGGGAGAGATGTACCAGTCTCTTGCGCTTGCCGTCGGTGGGATTGTCTGCATCGCTGCCGCGAACGCCGGAGCAACGAGCCAGGATTTGAAGACCGGGTACATCGTTGGTGCAACACCGATTTATCAGCAAATTGGCCTGGTGATCGGCGTCGTTGTGTCCACATTCGTTATCGGTTGGACGCTGAAGGCGATTGACGGCTCAATGTCGTTCCAAGGTATTGCTCATGCGATCGGCACGGAAAAGTATGCAGCGCCGCAAGCAACTCTTATGGCGACCATCATCAAAGGCCTTCTTGCTCAAGATCTGCCATGGGGATTGGTTTTCATAGGAATGCTCATTGCGGTTGTCGTTGAGTTATGCGGTGTTCGATCACTGTCATTCGCAGTTGGCGTGTACCTGCCTCTCTCCACAACATTTCCAATATTTATTGGCGGGATGTTAAAGTCCTTTGTCGATCGGTCGAAAAGTGTAAAGGAAGAGTCCGAAGTGAGTTCCGGGATGCTGTACAGCACTGGTCTGGTTGCAGGCGGTTCTCTTACCGGTGTGGCCATTGCACTCCTGAGTGGAATTGCGATCACTGCGATGAGGGATGGACAACCGAAGGAAATCTCACTGATGCAATACGTTGGTGATTCAGTCGGTGTTCACGGCTGGGAACATTTTGGAGCATGGGCAGATCTCATTGGAGCAGCGATGTTCGCAGTTCTTGCGTTCTTCCTGATTCGCACCGCCCTGAAGAAGGATTAAAAGCATTTTCTAAGAATGATCGTGGTAGGCCGGCGTTCAAGCCGGCCTACTTGTTAGCCTCCGAATGGAGTTCTAAGCCCGTCACACATGGCGCAACGAAAACCCCAACGTTCAAAATCTCGCGGCAAAGAACTGCGCAAGCTCGCGGCCATCATGTTCACAGATATGGTGGGCTACAGCGGACTTGCGCAAAAAAACGAGAAACTCGCTCTCGAGTTGCTCGAAGAACATAAGAAACTCCTCCGCCCCGTTTTTCCGAAGTTTCAAGGCAGGGAAATCAAGACCATCGGGGACGCGTTCCTTGTCGAGTTTGCCAGCGCGCTCGATGCTGCACAATGTGCGGTGGAAATTCAAAAAACCATCCATCAGCGGAACGAACGCACGCGCGTTGACCGTCGTTTCCAAATAAAAATTGGGCTTCATGTCGGCGACGTGGTGTTCAAAGACAAGGATGTCCTCGGTGATGGAGTCAACATCGCTTCCCGCATCGAGCCAGTCGCAGGCCCCGGCGGGATATGCATCTCCGAAGACGTAGCCCGCCAGATTCAGAACAAGATTGGGTTTCCCCTTTTGAAGCTCGGGAAGGGTGAACTCAAGAATATCGAAGTACCCGTCCAGCTGTTTCGAATTCTCCTTCCGTGGCAGCAGAGAGTGCTGCCTTTTTCCGACCGCCTTGGTTTTCTCCTCAGGCAAAAACGATCCCGCACATTCGCAGCCGTCATCGGAGTGCTCATCCTCCTTTTCGGAGCGAGCTGGATGTTGTTTCAAACGTATGTCTCCAGGGCAACCGCCGGAGCTTCTGCGCCAGAGAAATCGATTGCGGTACTCCCATTTCAGAACTTTGCCGGCGGGGCGGAGGACGAATACTTTGTCGACGGCATGACTGAATCGCTCATTACAGACCTGGCCAAGGTTCCAGGGCTGTTTGTCATCGCACGCAACAGCATGTTTCAATACAAAGGGAAAGCCGTGAAGGTGAAAAACGTGGGCCAGGAGCTGAACGTGCGCTACGTGCTCGAAGGAAGCATTCAGCGTTCCGGCAGCAAAGTTCGTGTCAATATGCAGCTGATCGATGCGATGACGGAAGCGCACATTTGGAGCGATCGGTACGACAGGGAAGTGGCTGATATTTTTGCGCTTCAAGACGACCTCTCGATGAAAATCGTCCAAGCGCTTCAGCTGCGGCTGGCAGAAGCCGAGCAGTCGATGTTCAAGGCTGACCGCGCGACGAATTACGAAGCTCAGGACCTCTATTGGAAAGGCCTGCAGCACAGCAAAAGGAAAACAAAGCAAGACAACGACCAGGCGATTCGGTATCTCGGAGAAGCTCTTGAAAAAGACCCGAAATACGCTTCCGCACATGCTACACTCGCATCAACACTAAGGTTTCGCTATGCAATCGGTTTCGACAGGAGTCCGGCAATCCTGGAACGGGCGAGGGAGCATACGGCCCGCGCGTTGGAAATCAACCCAATGCACGCTGAGGGCATGGTGATGAAGGGGCTTCTACAGAGGGAAGAAGGCAAACTGAAGGAGGCGATCCAAACACTCCTGAAGGAATACGAATCCAATCCAAACGACGCGCAGTGTCTCTACTATCTCGGTAACTCCTACAGAGATGCCGGGTACTGGACGAAAGCAATCGAGTTTCACAAAAAGGCTTTCGAGATCGAACCATTCTATCTTGCCAATGCCTATAACCTGGCAGCCGACTACTGGGTATTGGGGAAGGCTGAAGAAGTGAACCGGTATTCGGAAAAGGCGATTGCTCTCGACCCGCAGAATTTCCTGGGGCTGATGATGAAGGCATACGGCCTGGGGCATTCCGGACATGAGGCAGAGGCGTTGACGTACATGGCAAAAGCAATCGCCGCTGAACCGAATCATGCGGACACCTACGGCTCGCGCTCGGAAGTCTACAAGCTAGCCGGCCGTTTCGACGAAGCGTACAAAGACATCCAGTATCTCATGGAAAAAGACCGATACAGTCTTACCGGAATTGCTTCCGCATTGCCTTTCTTTATGAATATTGGAAGAATCAAGGAGGCTGAACGCATCGTTGAGACCTCGCTGGGTCGTCCGATTCTGCCTCTTGCCCTGGGAATAGACTACAAGGCGCTTCTGCTGCTTTCCAAGGGAATGATAAAAAGAGAACAGGGAAAACAACCTGATGCGGACGCAGCATTCATCGCAGCCCGCAAAGCTCTCGAGCAGCGACTTCTTGATTTTCCCGACAGCGCTCCACTTCTTTCCATGCATGGCGTCATTCTGGCCTGTCAGGGTAAACACGAGGAAGCGGTTGCAGAACTACAGAAAGCAAATGCCGCGATACCCGGTGTCGCCCAAACGACTTTTGACATTGCGCGGGCCTATGCCCTCCACGGAGACAAACAAAAAACCTTGCAGTATCTTCGTCAGGCAGTGGAAGAAGGAAAGCACGATTTCGAGATGATGAGGACGGATTGGTTTTTCAAGCCGCTGAGGAAGGATGCAGAATTCAATGCGCTGATTGATTCCTTCAAACTTCAATTCAAGAATGCAACCTAACCCGACGTCCTCCCTCCCGAAACCCCCACGCTCCTACCGCTGGGCTGTGCTGATCCTGATTAGTCTGGCGATGTTCGGCAACTATTACATCTACGATTCCGTCAGCCCGCTCGCCGATTTGCTCGCGCAGCAACTGGGTTTCACGGATTCCAATATCGGCCTGCTGAACGCAATCTACAGCAT
>CAYIBG010000187.1:0-4592 GCA_964361365.1 uncultured Ignavibacteriaceae bacterium
CACTTTGTCGAACAGCTTCCTTCAAAAATCGGCCAAATCTTCTCAGCCCAGGAGGCTCGCGGGGCACCCGTAAGGTCTCACATCCTCGCTCGAACGCGTTCTTTCTTTTCAGTGCTTTCACCCTTGGTGCTTTCCTCGCTCGCTGAGAGCGTCGAACGGGGGACTGCGCTCGAGCTCAGGGGCTTCCACGGACAACTGAGAATCCGCAAGAATGACAACGAGAGACTCTCTCTTCCAGGCTATTTGTTTCTCCTACTGGGCGTTCTCGCCCTTCTATGGAAGGTTTTATGGAAATAGCAGTGAAGGACCTCTCCTTCCATTACACCGAATCTTCGGATGCCGCTCTTTCATCGTTGACCTTTACCATCCCGTCGGGGTCGTGCTGCGCAATCCTCGGCCCCACCGGCGCAGGTAAAACGACGCTCCTGTATGCTCTTTCAGGCGCGCTCGGTGCGTATTCTTCAGGTCTGGGGACCGGCTCGGTTCGAATCGGTGGTGAGGAATTCAACCCCTTCCCAAAGAATGTTTTGTTCCCGCGCGTCGGCCTTGCCCTCCAGGAACCTCATGTTCAGATCTCAGGATTGAGAGAAACAGTTCTTGAGGAAATCCAGTTTACACTCGAAAACATCGGGCTGGATGAAGATCTCGTTGAATCGGGGGCAATCGACATCCTCAAGCAAATGGGCATTCTGCATCTTGCTGAGCGTAAACCAGGCTCATTGTCCGGCGGAGAAATGCAGCGAGTGGCGCTGGCTTCGTTGCTCGTAGCCCGCCCTCCTATCATTCTCCTCGATGAACCAGTGACATCCATCGACGGTCCCGGCTGTCTCACGCTGGCGCGCACAATCGTTTCATTCAAGAAGAAATCGACGGTTCTATTTACCGACACGGGACTCGATTTGTCCCTGAGCGTCGCCGACTGGATTCTCGTGCTCACCGCCGGACACCAGTTGTTCTTTGGAGAAAAGAAGTTGTTTCTACAGAACTTACAGTCTTTCAGCGAGGTTTTGCAAACGCATACGTGGGAATCGATTTCCAACAAGCTCCTCTTACCAGGTACCAATCGTCAGAGACGCTTTGCGCGGGCACTCGGTATACAATGACGATCACCCTCGACAAGGTTTCGTTTTCCTACTCGCCCGGAATCCCCGTTCTCCGGGACATCTCCTTTACGTTGAGAGAAGGCGAATTAATTCTCATTGTCGGAAGAAATGGCGCCGGCAAAAGCACTCTCTTGAAGTTGCTGAACGGTATTTTGAAACCCACAAGTGGAGAAATCTCTGTGGCGGGTCTTCGTACTGCGGTCACCCCAACGTCAGAGCTCGCCAAACATATCTGCGTCACTTTTCAAAATCCTTCCGATCAGATTTTTGCATCGACAGTACGGGAGGAGATCGAGTTTGGGTCTAAAAATATCGGGCGGGCCAATGCGGACACCATCGTTGAAAACACGGTTCAGCTTTTCGGTCTGAGTCGTCTCACCAACAAGCATCCCTACGACCTTCTTCCCGCGCAGCGAAAGCTCCTCACGATAGCATCAGCTGTGGCAATGGAGACGGCCGCATTGGCGTTTGACGAGCCGACGGCAGGCCTTTCAAAAGATGAGAGGCTGACCGTGGCTCGTGCTTTCAAAAGCCTCCTTGCCAAAAGACACACGATCGTCATTGTCTCTCATGACCTGCAGTTTTTTCTTCCCCTTTGCAATAGAGTCTTCGTCATAAGCGGAGGCGAGGTCAAGCACGAAAGCGGCCCCGGTGAGTTCCTGGGCAAAGCAGTCGTCCTCAGACAATGGGGTGTCAAGTTTCCCCTCAGCTATCGACTGCAAAAGCTCGTAGGCTGAAGTTCTGTGGCGCTGACGCGAGCGGTCTAACGAAGGTCGGTGGAAAGCTTGAAGCGGACAACTCTGTTGTTTCCTCTGTCCGCCACGTAGATTGTTCTGTCAAATACAGCGACGCCTGAAGGCTGACGAAATTTCCTCTCTCCGGATCCCGTGCCGCCAAACGAATACCGTTCAATGCCTCTCGAAGAGAACCTGTAGAGGCTGTCTGTTGCCGAATCGACCACATAGAGATTCCCGGAAGGGTCGAGCGTCAATCCCTCGGGGTTTGTGAATCGGTTGATCCGAAGTAAGTCGATGTCTCCATCAACGCTTGGATAAAACTTGGAGACATAATTGGTCGTTTGACCCTCCGCCACAAGGCGAATCCACTGCACTTTGTAGAGGCTATTCTGTCCCGTTTGAGCAAAAACGAATTCCACGCTTCTGCTCCCTGGGAGTGTTGCAACACCTGTGAAGGCGTGAATAGAAAGCAAACCTGTTCCATCCGGTGAAAAAGTCGCCGTCATGGGAGTGAGAGGCTGGTCATCCTTCGAAAAAAGGATAACGGCGTTGTCTCGGTCGACTCTTTGAATTTCATTCTTGGGCCCGGTGCGCGAGATGTAATACTGGTTGTTGTAAAGGAATGCAACACCGGTGTAGCGGCGCGTCGAATCTCCCGATTCGAAAAAAACTCTTTTGGGAGTTGCAGCGTTGATAAAATGGCTGGCCGAAGGTAAATCCAGCCTGTAGACGGCACCGAACGTCGTGGGCGAATTTCTGCCGGGAAGCGTTGTATCAAATTCAGCGCAGACGAGCAAATGAAGCCGCTTATCCTGCGCCAGCGACACAGGCCTTCTGATCGACTTCGAGAAACCAATGACGTTGCCGGCGATGTCGAGCATGACCACGCGGTCGTTGTCCGTATCCGCGACATACACGAATGGTTCATTGCCCACAGTCACATCTCGCGGCTGATTAAAGCCCTCCCAGTTGGGGAATTGCTGTACGTAAAGCGTGTCGCCGATATTCGCGTTCGTTCCCCCCGTCGGTAGGGAATCTACTGGAAACTTCTGCTCGTCGCACCCTATAAGCAGAACCAGGCAAAGGCATAGCAACGATATGAATATGGCTTTCATAGTTTCACAAGCAGTGACACTCTGTGAACTCCACCCAACGTTGTGAAAGCCGAATAACCGTAGTCAACATTGAGTGAGAGTGCATCGACGGAAGTGAATACGCCAAGACCTCCCGAAAACGACTGTTCGTCCACGTTCAGTTTGTACCCTGCGCGCAGGAACAATGTGTTCGACCAGAGATACTCAGCCCCAAAGCTCAGGTTTTCAGAGTTGTCGTTCGGATGATTCAACTGGAGTGCGAGTGTCAGCGCATCCGATTCGTCCTTCATGGGCTCAAAAGCGAAGCCGAACTTGAATGCGGTCGGCGGAGAAAACTCCTGGAATTGCGAAATGGAGGGGCCGCCATAAGGAGTCAATGTGCCACTGGGCGACTGTTGATTTCCAAAATTCGATACCACGGCAGAAAACCTTGAGGTCCCCAACCCTGTCCAGTAGTACGTACCCATGTCGACGACGAAGCCCCGCATGGAAATCGCGTCGAGCGTCTCTTCAACATAGCGTATCGTGCCACCGAAACTGAATTGACTCGTCATCCTTCTTCCGTAGGACACACCGACAGCAAGGTCGCCGAAACGAAAGTACTGGCCGTTTCCAAAAGGCTGCACCTCCGTCGTGACGGGCATGTCATCAGTGTGCAACGAGGTGACCGAAATGCCGACAACATCATCCGGGGTCAAGTGAAACACTGCTCCCAGGAATTGATGTCGGACATCGACCAGCCAATTCGTGTGGCTCAGGACTATCTGATCGTCTGCGAACTGAGTGATGCCGGCGGGATTCCAGTACAGGGCTGTTGCATCGTTCGCAACAGCAATAAAGCTCTCTCCCATCCCCGCCGCCCGGGCTCCCACTCCAATCTTCAGAAATTGTAATGACGCCGTACCGGCTCGCTGGGCACCCAGGACGGGAACCAACTGACTTTGGGCATCCCTTCCCCACAACGCCAAGACCATCATGACCAGGACTCCTCGTTGTGGCATTTGTTAGAACCTGACGCTTAAACCGAGTATGAGATTCCGGCCCGCCAGATATCGCGCCGGATTGAACGGATAAGGCGAAACGGGTGACTGAAGGTCGGGAAACAAGGGGTCATTCCACCCGATCGGCGTCGGGTCGCCGTATTCATAGGCTCGGCCTGTGACAGGATTGACAATACTCGAATTCTTGTTATTGAAGAGGTTCTTCACATTTGCCGATAGCACAAAACTCATTCCGAACGAGGAGAAATTCTTTTCGAAGTTCATATCTACCCAAAACCAATTCCCTCCTATTCCCGAAAGAATCTTGCTCCGATCCGTGACATACACTGGACGACCGTTGATTAAGTAACTGTCCAGCATGGTTGGTGTGTAGCGCTTCCCCGACTGATAAAACGCCCGAACATACACTGAATAATCGTCCAGAATGCCCTCGCCAAATCCGAAGATCGGCTCTCCTTTCAGCACGTTGAAGGTGGCGCTGAGGTTGAGCTGAAAGGGTCTGTCCCACACAACGAAGTTCTCTTTGATTGTTTCGAAATCGTCTCCACGAGCAACAAGGAGTCCCTGGTCCGGCGTCGAACTCTTGCCTGTCGTAACAGAGTAAGAACCGGAGAAGTTTCCCCGGAACCACTGGCCAACCCGCTTCCTGTATTCCAG
>CAYIBG010000188.1:0-4545 GCA_964361365.1 uncultured Ignavibacteriaceae bacterium
GAATCCCAGGATTTGCTCGGCAATTTGAAGCTCCTCGGCGAATTTGACAATCCCAGCGATCAGATAGGATACAACACTGGTTTTGGCGCTGTTCGATTGACTTCTCCGATCAGCTTTTCTCCAGACACAACGAAATATTACTACAGGTTCACGGTACCAGGTGTGTTGAATGGCTGGCAGTACGGATATGCGGTAACGGCCTTCGATTCCGGAGATTCGAACACGCAACTGGAGAGTCTGGAAAGCAGCAAGATCCAGACGTTGAAACGTATCATTCCCGGGACTCTCGCGGTGACGGATGGTACTCGAGACGTTACTGTATATCCTAACCCTTACTATGCACGTGCATATTGGGATGGAAGAGGGGAGAGGGATCGGAAACTCTATTTTGCTAACCTGCCCCCGCGCGCGGAAGTACGAATCTACACATTGGCAGGCGATGTTGTTGACCAGTTCGACCACGATGGGATGACCTATAACGCAAGCGACATTAATTGGTTTCAACGTTTCTCAGATGGAAGCCAGCAGCTTTCTGGCGGGGAGCACGCTTGGGATCTCATCTCGCGACGGGACCAGGCGATAGCAACGGGGTTGTACCTCTTCACGGTAAAAAACAAAGATACAGGGGATATCAAACGAGGAAAGTTTCTCATTATCAAATAATCTCACCACCAATCAAAAGGAGGTAGCAATGAAACAACGAATACTGTTTCTGCTGCTCTGCGCGGCAGTGATCGTGGGCCTTGCTGTTGCTCAGACGCCAAAGGACTACACGATCCGCCAGCTCAACCAGGTTCCGATTGACTCGCTGTTGCTGATGGATTCGCAGCAGACAACGGCTAGAGGAAGTCTGGACGATACGGATCCTGTGAAAATCAATGACACTGTGCGAGTCGTGGGTGTTGTCCTAGTGAAGCCACGAGTGCTGACATACACCCTTGCCCGTTACAACATTTTTATCCAGGACACGACAACTGGTGAAATCTTCGCAGGCTTAAACGTGTTGACGAATGATACATCGTCTCAAGCGCAAAGCACACTGATCACAGCAGTCGATAGTGGCATGATTGTTCGTATGGTTGGTCGAGCTCTTGAGTTTGTGAGCTCAGGCGCGGCGAATAGCCTTACGGAAATGTATGCGTACTCGGCAAGCGCACCCATCTTCACAAGTCCTGTGGCGGTAGAGATCCTAGGTACCGGCTCTCGGCCTCAGCCACGTGAGGTGGCTGTAGACAGTTTTTCAGTCGGGACGACACCTCGCTACTCCCGCGGAGAAAAATACGAAGGGATGTATATTGTTATCAGAAATGTAACGGTGAACTCTGTCAATCTAGCAGATGGAAGCTTCACCTTTGTTGATACCGCAGGAAATCAGATGAAAATGTATGACGGTTCAGGTTACTACACGCTCCGGGGACACAAGATCACGGGCTCAAAATACAGTCCGCCGCCTGTTGGGACGAAGCTATCATATATCAGGGGAGTAGTTCTGCCTCAAGCACGCACTGGAACAGGTGGTGAATACACGATCATGCCGATGTATCCTGGTGCTGATCAGTTGACAGGTTCAACGTATCCGGGTGACATCAAGGTTGACAAGTTCGCCCCGTCAATTACAAACGTCAACCGTTCTCCTTTAGTACCAAAATCCACCGATGCTGTAAATGTGACCTTCAAGGCAACCAATCAAAATGTTCCAGCGACAATAGACAGCGCTGCGCTCTATTACAGGAATGCCCTGACAGGATCCTATACCCGGATGAAATTAACGCTGGCTGGCGGAGATTCTCTCTTTCGGGCGACGATTCCTGCGCAGCCAAATGATAGCCTTGTCAGCTATTACGCTGAGGCTTATGGCTCAGATGGCACATCGGGGAACTTCCCAGATGCTTCCGTACCGTTCTTTTACAGGATCAGGAGCGGCGGGCTAGGTGTCTTTGATGTTCAGTATACTCCGTACGTAAACGGTACGCCGGGATTCGTCGGAGACACCGTGACTGTGAGTGGCACGGTGACGGTGGATACCTCTGACTACAAGGAAGCTGCTTCTGGCCGGCCCGTTTTGTTCATGGCGGCTAAATCTGGAGCCTGGAATGGAGTAGCCATTCGAGGGGCCAGTGCTGCTGTTGGGATTGACACCCTGAAACGTGGAGATTCTATTCAAGTGAGAGGTGTTGTGGTTGAATCGTTTTCGCGCACAAACTTACTCGTTGACCTGTTGACGTTTCGGCAGCGGGGCGTGACCGTGCCGGCGGCGAACGTCATTTCGATTTCAGGTTCGGGTTCTGTGAGCTATGACCTCAGTAACCCGCCTGTAAACGGAAATGCGATATTCGAACAATGGGAGGGGGTGCTTGTTCAGATCAACAATCCCTATCTTGTCCGGCGGAATGGAGACAACGCCGCAAACGGGAGCGGTAGTAATTTCGGAGAGTATTTCCTCAGCGCTAACGCGTATGGCGCCTCTTTTTCGAATTTTGGGATACGGGTGAATGACAACGGCACAAACAGGTATTATGCAGATACCTCGGCATCTTATACGGCAAAGCCGTCTAACGCAACCTTAATTCCTTTAGGATCAAGGCTATCGTCGATCAAGGGAATCATTGACTACTCATTTAGCTTCTATAAGCTGGAACCTCGTAAGGATGACGATTTCGGCACGATTACGGGTGTTTACCAGGAAGCCAATGTTGTTCCGATGAACTATGAGCTGAGTCAGAACTATCCCAACCCGTTCAACCCGTCAACAACGATTCGGTATTCCATACCCATACAAAGTCGTGTGACGTTGAGAGTTGTGAATATGCTGGGACAGGTCGTGGAAACGTTAGTTGACGCCGATCTCGGATCGGGAGCGTATGTTGTTCAATTCAATGCCTCGAGGCTCGCGACCGGTGTATATTTCTACCAACTGCACGCGGGCGATTTCGTTTCCGTTAAAAAGATGCTTCTCCTGAAGTAAAAGAGACTTCATTTCGAGGGAGGGCATTGCTCTCCCTCGACTCTTTATTCCTTCGCTTGAAATTCAGAATACTCCAGATAACCTTTTTGGCAGGGATAGTTGTTGGGTGCTCGGAACGTTTCTCCAATGCGCCCATAACCAATCAACTTCCCGACACATTTCTTTCGCTCAGGCCGGATAGTACGCTTCGCCGGACAACGAGTCAACAGCACATTCAGTGGTGGGGCGTGGATTCGGACGGATTCGTCGTCGGTTATATTTTCTCGTTCGACAGCCTTTCCTGGTCGTTCACCGAAAAGAATGACAGCCTCTTTGGTTTACGGCTTAACACTACAGACACGACATATTCCTTCTTTGTTGCTGCGGTCGACAACGGTGGCAATGGCGTGAGGGATGCTTCCACGAGTTGGGGTCCGGAGCCGTTTACAGATGTGAATGGAAATGGCCAGTATGATTCAGGCGAGCCCTTCATCGATTTTGGGGTATCCGATCCTACACCCGCCTCTTTGAAATACCCCATCAGGAATTCTCCACCCGGTGTCGCATTTCTCCTGAACTCAAACGTCCCTGAAACGACGTACACCGTGGCGACCTTCCAGTGGAACGCAACGGATTTTGACGGGAGCGAGACGATCGAGAAGTTTTATTACGCTCTCGACGATACCTCGGGATCAACGGCGTGGCGGGAGTTGCCGGGTTCTTTCAATCGCGTGACGTTGTTCAGGAACAGGGTGCTGACAGCCTCCGATCCTCCGTCATACAGAAACGATTCACTCACCGAGGGGAACCACGCGTTCTTTCTCAAGGCAAGAGATATCGCCGGTGCGTTCAGCCCGGTGGTCCGGATGCCGGACACCGGCAAAGTGTGGTACGTAAAGGTTCCCAAAAGGGATTTTCTCATTGTTGATGACTATTTACCCACGGACGCGTCAGCGCCGTTTTATAAGGCGATGTTCGACACTCTTCTCGGTGGCCGTCTGGGCACGAAAGATATCCTCGATATCAAGAAAGGTGCGACCGCCATTAAACGGGGTGATTATGTTCCTGCCTTAATTAATCCGACGCTCACAGAAACCATCAAGCTGTTTAAATACGTGTTCTGGTATTCGGATAATTCGCCGAGCCTCGATATCGCTCAATCGACCTTGCCCGAATTCAAAAAGGCTGGGGGAAAAGCGCTGTTTACGTCGGGTTTTCCTGAAAACGTGACGGGACAGGGGAGCCTTGTTGATTTCGCACCTATTGATAATGTCGAAAGCGCTACGTTCACGATAATCCTGCTTCAAAGGGACACCGTCGTTTCCGTGAGCAACGACCCCGCTTACCCGACGCTTACTCGTGACACGCTCGGAACCGCGTACGCGTTTCCGCGAGGCCTGCTGCCGAAGGTGGATGCAAGGGTTCTTTATCGGATGCAAACTTCAACCCGTTGGACAGGACAACCGATTATGGGGGTGAAGGATGCAGATCAACCGAAATTTATCTTGATGGGAATCCTTCTGCACCGGTTTGGCGTTCCTCCGGCCAGGGTCGCACAGTTTCTCCGAAAAGTCTACAAAGATGAATTTGGAGTACAATGA
>CAYIBG010000189.1:0-4506 GCA_964361365.1 uncultured Ignavibacteriaceae bacterium
GCCGACTGGCAATTCTTCCCCACCCGGCCGCTGAATTTTCCGACGGTACGGATGGCCGCAGCAAGCGCCTTGATCCGGAAAATCATCAAAGAGGATGGTTTCAGGCGAAACATCCAGACGATAAAGTTTTCTCAAGGAAACAAAGTGCAGGAATTGCATTCCTTCTTTTCCATAAAGACGAGCGATTTCTGGCGTGCACACTATAACTTCGACCATCCCTCATCGTCGCCCGTCAAATCCCTCGGTGCAACGCGAATCCGGGACATGATCATCAATACTGTTGTGCCGGTCAGCTTGCTCTACGCGAGAATTTTTCATGATTTCACAGTTCGCCACGAGACAATAAAGCTGTATCATGCAATGGCGCCTTCAGCTGAGAATGAGGTCACCCGGATAATCGAAGAACAATTGTCAAAAGACCGGATGCCCCTTGATTCACCAGGGAGGCAACAAGCCGCTATTCAACTGTACAAATTCTATTGCACCGAAGGCCGGTGCCATGATTGCGACATAGGAAAACTCGTTTTTTTAGCAGAAATTGAGGATGGAGCGCTTCGCAGCAGCGTTGAAAATAATTCAAACATGGCTCAGGTCACAGCACGGTTAGGCCAGACAATGTAATTTGAGGTCAGAATCGCGTTAAACTCAACCCGTCATCCGGCTGTCTATTCCAAGTTGAGCAATACTAACTAAACCTAAAGGGGGGCTTATGTATAGAAGATTGCTTCAGTGTAGTGTTCTCTTCCTCACCGTTCTCGCTCTCGTTCCTCAATTTTCAGTTTCTCAAACTCCTGCTCCACCGGCCTTTTCACTTTCCATCGTGCCCACTGATTCAGGGCGCGGGTTCAAGCTGAACTGGACGGCTCCGCTGCTCCCGGAGGGAGTGTCAGTGAGCTATTACCTCGTCTACCGTGTGTTCGGCACGAATCCAGACCCGAAGCCCGACTCAGCAAGCTTCACGTTACGCGATACGGTGAAGTCGAACGTCGAGCGAAATTACAGAGACTTTCCTGCCGTAACGCTTACAGGAGGGTATTTCTTTATTGTACGCGCTCGCACGTCGGCCGGGAACTTCCTCGCAAGCAACGTCTTGTTCGTCGGATTACCGCCCATGTTTCAGCTGCATGCCTTTCCCATCGACTCGGGCAAGGTGAAACTGGAATGGAACACGCCGCCCGGAATGACCGTGAACCATTATCAGATCTTCCGCGCTCTGGTGACGGCCTCAGGGGACACCGCACAATTCTCGAGAATCGATTCCGTCTCCCCGCGCAACCAGTACATCAACAATCCGCCCACGCTTACGAACGGTGGCAGCTACGCTTACGTGGTCGTCGTGGTCTCAAACACCCCCGGCCAATTCCTGAAATCAAACATCGCGTTCGTATATTTTCCGCCAACGACGCCGCCTGAAAACTTCAGGCTGACGGCGATGCTCGATACATCGGGCGGAAAGAAAGTTGCCAAGCTTGACTGGGTTGCACCGTCAAACGTCACAGTGCAGAAATACACAATCTACAGATCTCCGTTTAACGACGGGGGAGCTCCAATCGACCCGTCGAAATGGGTCCTCGTCATAGATTCTGTCACAAGCGGCTTGACTTATAAAGATACTCTGGCCCCCGGAAGCGTCGGCGGGTTTGCCTATTACATCCGCGCAAAGACAGGCACAAAGTTTATCCACAGCAACGTTGCCGGAGTCTACATTGGCACCTTCGCAATCCAGTATATCAAGCTGGAGGGAAAAGTGCTGGCCGGGAAGCCCCGACTGGAATGGTCCAGTCCGGAAGGAACGACGTTCAGCATGTACTACATTTATCGGACACCGGTGCTGGAGGTGAACCCGGCCGGAAACGTCCCGGTTGTGACCCTCATTGATTCGACCACGTCCACGACATATACCGACACCACCGCCCTGGCAACATCCGGCGGATTTGCATATCGCATTCGCGGTAAGACCGAGAACAGGTTTGTCGAAAGTAACGTCGTCGTTGTCATCCTCTTCGAGAGAATCTTCCTGACGGCTTACTCTGATTTCAGCGGCGGTTCGATCAAGCTCCACTGGACGGAACCGCAGAATCAGGATCCCCTGAAATATTTCATCTACCGATATCCTGTGACCGATTCACTCGGACGCACCCCGGATACAACCAAATGGGTGCTCGTTGACTCGACACTCGACGATGATTACAGTGACAAACCGGCGTTCCCGACCCTGTCACCGGGCCAGGTGTTGCGCGGGTTTGGATACTTTGTGCGGGCGATCATGCCTGTGGGATTCCTCCAGACAAACATCGCACTCGTGCCGTGGCATCCGCCCGTCGTCGTTCCATTTGTGCTGAGAGGCCATCTGGAGTCGAACGGCGTCGTCAAACTGGAATGGAACCAGCCCACGGGTTTCACTCCGACATGGTATTATCTCTATAGAGCTACGCTGAACCGGAATACTTCGATTGTGGATACAAGCCTGTTCGTCCTCGTCGATTCAACGCAGAACAGGTTCATCTCGAATCTACCGCCGTTTGCGACTTCAAATTCCTTTGCGTACTACGTGGAAGCACGGGGCTCGAGCAGCCAGAAAGCACGGACCAACCATCTCCTGGTGTTTATCCAGGCTGTTGCAGACCGTGTCGTCATTGTCTCGGAGCCAAACCGGCACGGACGCGTTGGCCAGCCATATACGTATCAACCCAAAGCATTCTCCACCGATACGACAGCGCAGCTCAAGTGGCTGCTGCTCGCCAAGCCGACCGGCATGACCATCGATTCGATCGGCGGGCTCGTCCAATGGACTCCGACCGTCAAAGGATGGTTCAAAGTTGTCCTCGCAGTCGTCTCGAATAAGGGTGCAAAAGCAGCCCAGGAGTTCCAAATTGCTATCGCCGGCGGGTTTGGCGTTGTCCAGGGAGTTGTCACCGATACGCTCGGCAATCCTGTGTTGGCTGTGGTGAAACTTTTCAAACGTGATATTAGTACGCCCTTTGAGTACAGGATGGTGACAGATTCGGCCGGTGCATACTCCTTCGCCGACGTTGACGTGGGCTCGTACATCGCCTACGCCGCACCCATTCTGGGCGATTATATCCCTCAGTGGTACTATGACAAGAATCGACCCGACCAGGCAACGCCGATTGTCGTTGCTGATTCCAGCACCGTCACGGCAAACTTCAGGCTCCGGTCCCGTTCGGCAACCACTCCGATGTGGAATATCACAGGAAAGGTGTCGGACACGCTCAACGCGAAAATCCAGGGAGCGCTGGTGGTGTTCGCCAAAGCCGAGTTTATTCTCAATTCAGCAAAACACCTCGGCGCATCCGAGCAGCAATCCGAAAACTTCCGGGAGATCTTCAAAGACCTCCTCCGCTTCGGTGCACACAGCGTCGCGGGCAACTTCCAGCTCGTCTTCAGAACCGTGACGGATACGGGCGGTCGATACAACATCAGGCTGCCGCAGGGCGCGTACATCGGCATTTCGTTCGCCCAGGGGTTCCGCAAGATGTTCTATAACAACAAGACCGACTTGCTGTCCGCCGACCTGCTGAGGCTCAGCAAAGATACGGCTAACATCAACTTCGCACTCATCCCGCACCCTGCAATCGGGCTGGGTAGCATCAGCGGAACCGTGTATGATACATCCTCTGGTGTTTCAGTCCCGGCGCGGATCATAGCATTTCGCGACAAATCGGATCGAAAGCGCGTGGATTCGTACTACGCCGAGACCGACACGGGCGGAGTGTATTCGCTCACGGAGCTGCCTCCGGGTGAGTACCGGGTACTGGCCATTCCTCTGGGGAATTATGTCCCCTCGTTCTACAGCCTGACAGGCCCGACCCTGAGATGGAAACTGGCGACAAAAATAACAGTGAACGGGAACGATGTTTCAGGAATCAATGTCTACGTTCGTCAGATACCGCGCCTCGTGAGTGGATACACGTACATCCAGGGCACGGTGAACACGAATGCCTCATTCGGCGGGGGCCGGTACGGAAAATCGGCGGCTGTCGGCGTGAACGGTTCCATGGTTTACGCTGTTGCCAGCGATGGCTCTGTGGCCGGATACGGCGTTAGCGATGCGACCGGATCGTACTCGATCTCCGGCATCGCTCCGCAAACATACACGGTCTACAATGACCGAATGGGCTTTGAAGAGCCGGTGGGCACCACGTCCAGCCCGTCCTACGACGCGAGCGGTAATCCTCAGCCATCCACGGCGAATTTTGACATCGTGGAGACAACGACAGACGTCGAGGGTACTGTTGTGGAGATTCCAACAGAGTACAGGCTTGAGCAGAATTATCCAAACCCGTTCAACCCGACGACGAAGATTGCCTTCAGCATTCCGAAAACGGAACATGTGACCATCGCCGTATTCAACATCCTGGGCCAGAAGGTCGCAACAGTCGTGGACCGGAATTTCGATGCCGGCACCTTCACCGTCTCGTGGAATGCAAGGAATGACGGCGGCGTGCCCCTTGCAACGGGTGTCTATTTGTACCGGATCACCAC
>CAYIBG010000190.1:0-4489 GCA_964361365.1 uncultured Ignavibacteriaceae bacterium
AACGCCAGGGCTTCCTTTCCGCGCACCTCGAATTCACCCATGTGAGACACATCGAATACGCCAACTTTGTTCCGCACGGCAAGATGTTCATCGATGATGCCGGAATATTGAACCGGCATCTCGAAACCCCCGAACTCCACGATTTTGGCGCCGAGGGAAGCGTGGATATCGTAAAAAGCCGTTCGTTTCATCGCTACGAGCCCTGGCTCTTCTTCCAGTCCGCGAGGAACCGGTCAAGCCCCATGTCCGTCAACGGGTGCTTGATGAGCTGGTCGATCACTTTGAACGGGATGGTGCAGATATCTGCTCCGATCATCGCAGCGTCGACCACATGCATCGGATGGCGCACGCTCGCCACGAGCACCTGCGTTTTGTAATTGTAGTTCCGATAAATTGTCACAATCTGACGGATCAGATCCATCCCTTCATGACTGATGTCGTCCAGCCGGCCGATAAACGGGCTGATGATGTAAGCGCCGGCCTTCGCGGCAAGCAACGCCTGGTTCGGAGAAAAACACAACGTCACGTTCGTTCGAATTCCCTCCTGTTTCAGGGATTTCACCGCCTTGAGGCCTTCTTTGATCAGAGGAACTTTGACAACAATGTTTTTATGAATCCTGGACAGCTCTCTCCCTTCTTTCATCATCCCTTCTGCGTTCGTTGACACGACCTCCGCGCTGATGTCCCCGTCCACAACGTTGCAAATCTCTTCCAGGAGTTTCTTAAAATCTTTGCCTTCTTTCGCGACAAGACTCGGGTTTGTGGTGACACCGTCCAATACACCCATGCTGGCCGCTTCCTTGATTTCTTCCAGGTTCGCGGAATCAATGAAGATTTTCATCCCGAATGTTCCTTCGTTTATGACCTAAACTGGTCGGTAATATCTTTTTTCTGTTTGACCGAAATGAACTTGAATTCGTCCAACACCAAGACTGTGTCTGCCACGAGCTTTATTTTGACGAAGAACTTAAACTGGATCTTCGTGAGCCGGCTGATGGTCCCTTGCGTCAAATAACTTGCGATCGTCGGGTTCACCATGAGCTCAAGCCGAAATTCCCGGCTTTCCGTCTTGAACCGCTTAATCCACCGTTCGATCTTGTTGATCGTCGTCGTTTTGGACTCAACGAGTCCCGTTCCTCCGCATGTCGGGCAGCTTTCGCTGAAACTCAGCTGCACGTTTTGCCGAATTCGTTGCCTCGTCATTTGCATCAAGCAAAAATCCGTCAACGGGAGAACAGTGACTTTCGCTCGATCTCTTCTGAGTTCTTTTTTTACCTCGTCATAGATCTTCTTTTTGTTTTTGTCATCATCGAGGTCAATGAAATCGACGACCACCAATCCGCCGATGTCTCGCAGGCGAACCTGGCGACACATTTCACGCGCTCCTTCCAGGTTCGTTCGGAGAGAATTCAGTTCCTGCTCTTTCTTTGCGGCATACCGGCCGCTGTTCACATCGATCACGGTCATGGCTTCGGTCTTTTCCAGGTAAATATAGCCGCCGCTCTTCAGCCAGACTTTCTTGCTGAACAAGGTTTGAAAATCCTTTTCAACTCCGTATTTGTCAAAGATCGGCTCCTTGTGGCCGTAGAACTCCACACGGTCCACCATGTCGGGCGACATCCACTGCACGTACGACCGGATTTCCTTAAAGAGCTTCTTGTCATCCACAACGACGTGCTCCACGGAGTCCTGGAACAGGTCACGAATCACACTGGACGTCGTGTTGAGATCCTTGTAGATCAGGGCGGGCGATTTTTCAGTTTTGACGCCTTTTTCAATGCTGTGCCACGACTTCATGAGTTCGTCGAGGTCCTGTTTGATCAGGTCATCGCTTTGTCCTTCGGCCACTGTTCGAATAATCGCGCCAAATTCTTGTGGCAGAAACGTCCGGACGGTCTTCCGAAGTCTCCGCTTTTCCTTGAAATTGGCCAGCTTTCTCGAAACGCCGACTTTTCCGTCAAACGGAAGCAAGACGAGGAACCTCCCGGGAAGTGAAATATCCGCACGCACCCTGACACCCTTCTTGCCCACCGGTTCTTTTGTTATCTGAACCAGAATATCCTGGCCTCTTTGAAGGTTGGCTTCTGGACGTCTTCGGGATTCCGGTCTATGTCGGGGCTTTTCCTGTGTGGCTACTGCCGGGGAGATCTGCTCATTTGTTGCACCGTCTCCGTTTCGAGGCTGTGGCTGTCCGGCTGGGGATGCGGAAGGTGAACTTCCATTTTCCTCTTCGTCATCATCCTCAAAAAGAGCGTGGTATTCATCCTGGGAATCGCCGATGTCAGAAAAATGAAGGAAGGCGTCTTGCTGTTTGCCAATGTCGATAAATGCGGCCCGGATCCCGGGCATCACTTTTGCAACTTTCCCCAGGTAAATATCCCCGACGTTCCGTTCTCTTCCGGGTATTTCGACGAACAGCTCAGCGAGCCTGCTGTCTTCAAGAATGGCGATGCGGTGTTCGTTCGCCGTCGAACTGATAACAATGTCTTTTTTCATATGGGCTTTCAATCCACTTCAGCCTCGTGTGGTGTGCATTCAAACACAACGCTTCATGACGAAGTGGAACGGGCCCCGGAATCTCCTGAAAAGAGTTGAGGGAAACCACATGCAATGGTGTTCTTCCACATCGACTGAAAGCTAGTTCGTCAGGGGTTAAACCCTGCGAACGAATCAGACTGAGAGTGTACAGGAATACCTGTGAGAAGAGATGGGTGAGGGTTTGAACCGTTTTGTCCAGCCATCCCTCTGGACTGCCAACGGAGGCAATACGTCGTGCAACTCGCTCCAAAACAAAAGAGGTCAAGCTTCCCTGCGTCACACAAAACTCTTTGCCGACCGTTGCTTCCTTCCGGACCTGGCGGGGTTGAGCAACGTTCTGTTGCGCAGGACTTGACCTCAAAACCATGCTATTTGTATGCAAATCTCTGATACTTCCAGACTCTTGGTGATTTCGGTATGGAACTGAGCCGGATCCCGCCAAAGACTGATCAGTCTTTGCCTGAGAACCGAGCTGTTCTGGTGGAGCTGAGCGGGATCGAACCGCCGACCTCTTCGTTGCGAACGAAGCGCTCTCCCAGCTGAGCTACAGCCCCAAACTCTACACTGTTTCAAGGTACAGATTAAGCGTTTAAAAAACAACGCTGAATTCTCAGCACTTAGGCCGCTGGAAATTTGATTCTCCCTGAACTTTTCTCTATGATGCCTCGCATTCCGCCATGAAAGCCAAATCCCAGCACCAACTCTTCGAAGAATTCATGCAAATCGTGCGCAGACTTCGACGCGAATGTCCGTGGGACAGGGAGCAGACACATCAATCGATCCGGCAAAGCCTGATAGAAGAAGCGTACGAAGTCGTGGAAACCATTGACCACAACAACCTGGAAGAACTGAAGAAGGAACTGGGAGATCTCCTCCTGCACGTCGCCCTCCATTCCGTCATGGCCGAGGAACAAAAGGTGTTTTCCATCAATGACGTCCTGGAACATGTCAGCGAGAAGCTGATACGCAGACATCCCCATGTCTTCGGGAACGTGACGGCGAAGACTCCGCACGAGGTAAAAGTCAACTGGGAAAGAATCAAAATGGCAGAAGGACGTGAATCAGTGACGGATGGGGTTCCGAAGGAACTACCGGCGCTCCTCCGTGCTTTCCGATTACAGGAGAAGGCGTCCAAAGTTGGTTTTGACTGGAAAAAGAAAGAAGACGTGTGGAAAAAAATTGAAGAAGAGATGGAAGAACTGCAGTCTGCAACCCGCTCCGAGAATCAGGAGAACGTCGAGGACGAACTCGGAGACTTTCTCTTTTCGCTCGTGAACTATGCCAGGTTTCTTCACGTGAACCCCGAAATAGCCCTTCGCCGGTCGATTGACAAATTTACCAGACGATTCAAACACATCGAGAAGGAATTGCGGCGTCAGGGAAAAACCCTGGAGCATTCCACGCTGGAGGAGATGGATGCTCTATGGAATGCCAGTAAGAAACTCGGCTAACCTTCCGTTTTGGCCTGTCCGTTGGATTGAAAGCGGTCGTATGCGTCGATGATGTCCTTCACCAGCTTGTGCCTCACAACATCATTCCTGTCGAGATACACGAACGAGACACCCTGGATCTGCTTGAGCACTTCCTGAATCTGAACCAATCCCGACGTCGTTTTTTGCGGCAAATCGATCTGGGTGATATCTCCGGTAATAATGCCGCGGGAATGGGCACCCAGCCTCGTTAAGAACATTTTCATCTGAATGGCCGACGCGTTCTGAGCTTCGTCGAGGATGACGAAGGCGTTGTGGAGTGTCCGTCCCCGCATGTATGCGAGCGGTACGATTTCCACAATCCTCTTCTCCAGATAACTTCGGAGCTTCTCGGCGGACAACATGTCATCCAGCGCGTCGTACAGCGGCCGCAAATACGGGTCGATCTTTTCACGAAAATCACCGGGGAGGAACCCGAGGCTTTCTCCCGCTTCCACCGCAGGCCGTGCCAGGATAATCTT
>CAYIBG010000191.1:0-4395 GCA_964361365.1 uncultured Ignavibacteriaceae bacterium
TGGCGGGGTCGAACAACTACCTCGGGCTGACTGCGCACCCAAAAGTCAAGGAAGCCGCCCTCAAGGCAGTTCAAAAGTACGGAACCGGGTGCTCCGGGTCGCGGTATCTGACAGGCACACTCGACCTCCATGTTGAACTCGAAGCACGTCTCGCCAAATTCTTCGGAAAAGAAGACTGCCTGTTATACAGCACAGGTTACCAGACTGCTCAAGGCATCATTCCTGTACTCGTCCAGCGCGGCGAATTCGTCGTTTCCGACAAGGATAACCATGCCTGCATCGTTGCAGGGAACCTCATGGCGGCTGGAGCGGCATCCTATATCGCCGATGGCGATCAGGGCGTTGTGCGATACAAGCACAACGACATGAAGCACCTGGAAGTCGTGATTTCAAAGCTGCCTGTGTCGTCGCCCAAGCTCATCGTCTCTGACGGCGTCTTCAGCACGTCGGGCGAAATCGTGGATTTGCCGAACATGGTTAAAGTCGCACGAAAGTATAACGCCCGTATACTCGTTGACGATGCTCATGCCGTGGGCGTCATTGGAAAGGGCGGAAGGGGTACGGCCAGCCATTACGGACTCGAAAAAGAAACAGATATGACCATGGGCACGTTTAGCAAGACGTTTGCATCATTGGGCGGCTTCGTGGTCGGGTCGAGGTCTGTGATCAATTACCTGAAGCATTTTGCCACTGCGCTCATTTTCAGCGCAAGTCCGACGCCCGCCTCCGTCGCCTCCGCGCTCGCTGCCTTGGACATCCTTGAAAAAGAGCCGGAACGCATCGACAAGCTCATGAAGAACGCACGCAAGATGCGGGAAGGCTTCAGAGCGATGGGATTCCGCGTGGGCGATCATGAGTCTGCCATTGTACCGGTCATTATCGGAGACACGGAAAAAGTGTTGGTCATGTGGAAGCACCTGTTCGAAGCGGGAGTGTTTGTGAACGCGTTCATCCGGCCCGGCGTTCCCCCCGGCATGGAGATGCTCCGCACGAGCTACATGGCAACGCATGAAGATGTGCACTTGGACAAGATTCTGGACGTTTTTAAGTCAGTCGGTAAGAAACTCGGCGTTATCAATTGACATGATTCTTTTTCCGGTTCTCTTTTGGGATTTTTGCAGAAGCCGCGGCGCTCTTGGTGTCGCGGCTTTTTCGTTTTCAAGGTGTGTCAGCCTATGAGCGATGTGCAAATACGGCCTGTTCTCACTTCAGGCGACAGGGAAAAATTCATCAAGTTTCTCTGGAAAATTTATGAGGGAAATGAGCACTGGGTGCCGCCCCTGCTCATGGACCGCAGGAAACTCATGGACAAAAAGAAGAACCCCTTCTACAGCCATGCGGAAGCCGAGTTTTACATCGCTGAACGAGACGGTGAGATGGTGGGGAGGATCGGAGCCATTGTAAACCACAACCACAACAAGGAGCACGGGGACAAGGTTGGCTTTTTTGGTTTTTTTGAGTCCATCAATGATCAAACCGTTGCCGATGCCCTCTTCGATACGGCAAAGAAGTTTGTCAGCGTACGGGGGATGGATACGCTGAGAGGCCCCATGAGCCCCTCGGTGAACGATGAAATAGGATTACTGGTGGAAGGTTTTCAATACAGCCCGGTGATTCTTATGCCGTACAACCCGCCTCACTATGCGGATTTGGTTGAGCGATACGGCTTCAAAAAAACGATGGACCTTTACGCGTACAAACTTAGTCAGGAGACGGTTTTCTCGGAGAGAATTGTTCGCGCTCATGACATCGTGATGCGCCGGCACAACCTGACATTCCGTTCGCTCGATATGAAACGATTCAAGGAAGAGGTGGGACGCATCAAAGATATCTTCAATCGTGCCTGGCAAAAAAACTGGGGTGCCGTTCCCATGACCGAAGCGGAAATCGAAGCTCTTGCCGCTGACTTGAAGCCGATTGTGGTTCCGGGACTTGTCACCTTTGCAGAATCGAAGGGCAAAACAATCGGATTCGCCCTTGGGTTGCCGGATATCAACGTTGCCCTGAAATATAACCGCAGCGGCGGGTTGCTGATGGGTCTGTATCATCTGATGACAAAAAAGAAAAAAATCGACCTGGCGAGGGTCATCGTTCTCGGCGTTTTGCCGGAATACCTGAACACAGGTGCTGCCGGGGCACTGTTCTTTGAAAGTGCTGTGCGCGCAATGCCCCTGGGCTACAAGTACGGCGAGGCCGGGTGGGTGCTGGAGAATAATGTGCAAATGAACCGTGCAGCGGAGGCGATGAGCGGGCAGCTGTATAAGAAGTACCGGTTGTATGATCTTGTGGTCTAGAGGATAAGGACGTAGTGTCGAAGCGCTCGTTTGATTCAATGGAAGTTGTGAACTTCACTCAATAAGACATCAAACAGAAAGGCTTCTCATGCCTGTCAAAAAAGTAGAAAAAATATGGATGAATGGACAACTCGTAAACTGGGACGATGCAAAGATCCACATTCTCTCACACGTGGTTCATTACGGTTCAAGCTGGTTCGAGGGAATCCGATGCTACAACACAGCGAAAGGTTCCGCCATTCTTCGCCTGGATGCCCACCTGCGCCGCCTGTATGATTCATGCAAGATTTATCGGGCGGAAATCCCCTACAACAAGCAACAGCTGGAGCAGGCCATCAAAGAGACCATACATGCAAATAAGCTGAAAGCTTGCTACATTAGGCCGATCGTCTATCGCGGGTACGGCGAAGTCGGCGTGAATCCGACGGGGTGTCCCATCGATGTGACCATTGCGGTGTGGGAGTGGGGCGCTTACCTCGGCAAAGAGGCGCTGGAAAAAGGCATCGATGTATGTGTATCGTCCTGGCACCGGCCCGCCCCCAACACGTTTCCGACGATTGCAAAGGCGGGCGGGAATTACCTGAACTCGCAGCTGATCAAGCTTGAAGCGGTGGCGAATGGATACGTGGAAGGAATTGCGCTTGATGTCACCGGCAATATCAGCGAGGGAAGCGGGGAAAACATCTTTCTTGTCCGGGACAAAACCCTCTTCACTCCGCCCCTCGCGGCGGCGCTGCTTCCCGGGGTGACAAGGTCATGCATGGTGACTCTGGCAAAAGACCTGGGTTTCACGGTTGTCGAAATGACGATTCCGCGCGAGATGCTCTTCACCGTGGATGAGCTGTTCTTTACGGGCACGGCTGCGGAAATCACGCCCATTCGTTCTGTTGACCGCATCCCGATTGGGGAAGGCAAACCCGGCCCCATGACCAAAGAACTGCAAAAAGTGTTCTTTGACGTCATCCACAATGGAAATGATAAGCATAAATGGTTAAATTTCATCTAGCCCATGGCAAAAGCCCCAAAAGCAGTCGGTAAAAGCGCAATCTGGAAGAACATTTTCTCCGAGAGGAGCGTACGGGAAGGCTCGACGGAAGACCTGTTGAGCAAGGTCCCGGCTTTCGGAAGCCTCACGACGCGGGAGCTCAAGGAGGTTGCCGCAATCGTCCACAAGCGGCAGTATCGTACCGGTGAACCGGTTTTCTACCAGGGGGACCCGGGGCTCGGCATGTACATGATCCAGGAAGGCGAGGTCTCCATTGCGCTGGGCAGCAAGGACGCGCTCGAAGAGGAACTTGCCGTGTTGACGGAAGGAGATTTTTTTGGCGAGATTGCGCTGATGGACGAGTCTCCCCGCACAGCCAACGCCCTCTGTAAATCCGACTGTACGCTCATCGGGTTTTTCCGTCCGGACTTGTTCGAGCTCATCGAAAAGAAGCCGCGACTGGGCACCAAGATCGTCATAAAGCTTGCCGAAATTATCGCACAACGACTGAGGAAGACGGACAAGGAACTTTCAAAGATCAAGAGTCAACACGATCGCCTTCAGGCAGAGCAGAAAGAACACAATGCCAAAGAAGAAAAAAACGTCTAAGACAGGCCGCAAGAAAATAGGATCGTCGTCGTTCAAAATTCGCATTCGAAGGATACTCGTTCCGATCGATTTCTCCGAGTTCTCCAAGAATGCCTTGAAATATGCGATTCCCTTCTCGGGCCAGTTCAAAGCTTCCATCGACTTGCTGTACGTCGTTGAACCCGCCATTTATCCGGCGGATTTCAGCTTCGGGCAGGTGGGTTTCCCGAATGTGGAGGAGGAGTTGCGGAAGCGAGGGACGGAGGAACTGGAGAATCTGATGAAGAAGGAAATCGGGAAACGCGTGCCCGCACGTTTCGCAGTCCGCACCGGAAAGCCATTCCACGAAATCAACGAGTACGCCCGCGAGGAACAGGTTGACCTCATCATCATCGCAACACACGGACACAGCGGCATGGAAAGCATCCTGTTCGGAAGCACAGCGGAAAAAGTTGTGCGGAAGGCGCCTTGCCCGGTGCTCGTGGTGCGGAGCGGCGAGAGGGAATTCGTGTAGCGGATTGTCTTTCT
>CAYIBG010000192.1:0-4392 GCA_964361365.1 uncultured Ignavibacteriaceae bacterium
GCCGGTGCCGACTTACCTAAAAACTCGCCGTATACCTCGTTCATCGCTGCAAACTCGTTCATGTCGCTTAGAAAGACCGTCGTCTTCACCACAGATTCAAACGATGCTCCACCGGCAATCAACACCTGCTCGATATTTTTCAAGGCTTGGCGGGTCTGCGTTTTAATATCACCTTCAACAAGCTTTCCCGTTTTTGGGTCGAGCGCCACCTGTCCGGCCGTGTACAAAAATTTCCCGTCAACCAGGATCGCCTGACTGTACGGACCAATGGGCGAAGGGGCTTTGTCGGTGAGTATCCGTTTTAAAGACATAGGGTTTCGGATTTAATGTTCGGATTTTGAATTTGTTTCGAATTTCGATATTAGAATTTCGAATTTCATTTATGTCTGTGACCTGCTGCAAAAACATCGAGGAGTCTGTCGAGGTCGTCGAGTGAATAGTATTCTATCATGATTTCCCCTCTTCCGGTCCCCTTCGACTTCACGGAAACTTTCGTTCCCAGGTAATGTCGGATCTTCTCTTCCACACTCCGGATGCTGGAGAGATTCACGTTATGACCCGGCTTCCCATGCTTCCGCGCAGACGGCCTTCCCGCGGCCTTTGCTACGTCTTCCACTCTCCTCACCGACCAGCCCTCTCCCACAATTCTCTCAAAGATCCTCAGCTGGACTCGTTCATTCGGGATGTTAATGAGTGCCCGCGCATGACCCATCGTAATCTTATCTTTGCGGATGCCTTCCTGAATTCGTTCAGGCAGTTTTAACAAGCGCACAAAATTTGTAACCGTGCTTCGGTCCTTTCCGACTTTCACCGCCAGGTCCTCCGCACCCAGGTTGCATTCCGTCATCAGACGCTGATACGCGGTCGCAATTTCCATCGGGTTCAGATGTTCTCGCTGAATGTTTTCGATCAACGCATACTCGAGCATCTCCTCATCGGTTTTCACATCGATGATGTATGCCGGAATGGTTCGCAGCTTTGCCGCCTGGGCTGCCCGTAATCGCCGCTCTCCCGTGACCAGCTGGTAGCCCATCGAAACACGTCTTACCGTAATCGGCTGGATCACGCCCTTTTCCACGATGGATTGCCTGAGCTCGTCGAGAGCCTTCTCGTCAAATTCCGTGCGCGGTTGGAACGGGTTCGGCTGAATGGAAGCGATCTCAACGCCTGCGATGATGCCCGTTTCACCCGTATCGCGATGCACCACGTCTTCACGAATGCTGATTTCCGGAAGCGAGGGCCTGGGGATGAGCGCACTCAAACCGCGTCCGAGCACTGATTTCTTCTGGTCTGCCATGAGTTAGGAAGCCTGATGTTGAACGAGATGGTCGGCGGCGAGGAGGCTGTTGTTTGCGAGTATTTCCTTTGCAAGGTCCATGTGATGCCGAGCGCCGGATGAGACCGCGTCGTACAGGATAATCGGCTGGCCAAAGCTGGGCGCTTCGCTGAGCCGGATGTTTCGGGACACAATCGTCTTGAACACCTTATCACCGAAATACCGCTTCACTTCGTCCACGATCTGATGCGAGAGCTTCAACCTCGAGTCATACATGGTCAGCAGGACGCCTTCGATATCGAGGTTCGGATTCAGGGTCTTCTTCACCATGTTGATGGTATTGAACAGCTGGCCGAGCCCTTCGAGCGCAAAGTATTCGCATTGAACCGGGATAAGCACAGAATCGGCGGCTGTCAGCGCGTTGAGCGTCAGCAATCCCAGGGACGGCGGGCAATCGATAATAATGAAATCGAATTTCTCCCGGATGGGTTCAAGGGCTTTCCAAAGAAGTCTTTCACGGTTCTCCAGCTCAACGAGTTCGATTTCTGCGCCGGTCAGGTTAATGTGAGATGGAATCATCCACAGGAATGGCATCTGCGTTTCCACGATCACATCGTTGATGTTTTTTTCCCCGACGAGCACTTCGTAGATCGTTCCCTTTTCCGGGGCGGTGACGCCTGTTCCACTTGTGGCGTTTGCTTGAGGGTCGTTGTCAATGAGCAATGTCCGTTTCTCCGCTGCTGCGATGCATGCGGACAGGTTGATGGCTGTGGTCGTCTTGCCAACCCCGCCTTTTTGATTCGCTATGACGATCGTCTTGCCCATCTCAGACAACGGCCATTCCGGCTGCGCAAAGGAGCGATACGATTGCAAAAAAAATAACTCGCCGGACGAGGCGAATGTAAGTCAATCGCCATTGCTCGAACAAATCCCCAGAATCTTCGACAGTGTTCTCCAAAGAGGAGACAACACGTGACATCTGCCAGGTGAAAAATGACATCAACGCAAATGAGGCTTCCTTGGCTGTGAGCAGTACAAGCCAGGGCGTCGAGAGGTTGAACCAGAGGAATCTTGGACTCAGGATCATCAGCAGAAAACCGGTGATGAAAGCCGTCCAAAAACTCGACCAGATGAACCCTTGAAATCTTTTGAGGGATGCAAGAAGAGACCTCGAGCGATGTTGGCTATCATGATTGAAGACGGGGAGCAACACTGCGTTTATGAGAATGAGCCCGCCAAACCATACGATGATGGACACGGCGTGCATTGCATGGCAGGCCCAAAGAACAAAATCCATTCAATCAGCGAATTGTTGAAAAAAACCTTGGAAAATATATCCTTTTTTTCTCCGCCAAGCAAACAACTTCACTCGAATTTGTCGCCGACGCGGACGGCATAACCGCGAAGAAACTCTCCGACGGGTAAACGTTTTTTGCCTTCCTGTTGAAGCTCAAGAAGTTTCACGATGCCATCACCTGTTTGCACGATGAAATCATCCCCGCCCACATGCACAACATGTCCGGCTTCCTTTTTCTCGGAAGCGCCAGAAACGGAACTGATCAAGTTTGTTCGATAGATCTTGAGCAGAGTATCACGATGTTTCGTCCATGCGCACGGCGTCGGAGACATTCCGCGAACAAAATTGTGAACTTGTTGCGCGGAGGATTTCCAGTCAATTTTGGAGTGCTCCTTCATGATTTTCGGCGCTGGAGACGCCAGCGCGTGATCCTGTTGGCGGGGCTGCGCTTTTCCCAATTCCATCAAGCGAACCGTCTGCAGGACAATTTCAGCTCCGACTTCTGCGAGTTTATCGTGGAGGTCACCCGCGGTTTCATCCGGTCCAATCCGCACACGCGCTTGCAGAACAACGGAACCCGTGTCGACTTTTTCCGCGAGGAGGAAAGACGTCACGCCTGTTTCAGTTTCGCCGTTGATAATCGCCCAATTGATAGGGGCTGCGCCACGGTATTTTGGCAGAAGAGAAGCATGGAGGTTGAACGAGCCCAATCGTGGGATTCTGAAAACCTCTTGAGGCAGGATTCGAAACGCAACGACGACAATAATATCGGGCTTAAGGCTGCCAATTTCATTGATAAACCCGGAGTCCTTGAGGTTGGCTGGCTGGAAAACCTGGAAGCCTCTTTGAAGGGCGAGTTCTTTGACGGGGGTGAAGGAAACTTGTTGACCGCGTCCTCGAGGCTTGTCAGGAGAAGTTACAACGGCACGAATGTCATACTTATGTTCATGGAGGATTTTGAGGCTCGGAACGGCGAATTCCGGCGTCCCCATGAAAGCGATACGCATGGCGAAGGCTTAAGCCTCCACGGAACGTAGTCGGGGGGAATCACTCATCACGGGGTAGCTTGTTTCCACTTCTCCTTTTTTGATCTTTCGCAGCTGGTCTTTCAAGAGTTTGCGCTGGGTCGCTGAGATCCGGTCAAGAAACAATACCCCGTCGAGGTGGTCAATCTCATGCAACATCACTCTTGCAAGCAAACCGTCAGCGAGAAGCTCCTGTTCCCGGAAATTGGCATCCTTAAACCGGACTCTCATTCGTTCCGCCCTCTCCACTTCAGCCCTCACCTCCGGAATGCTCAAACATCCTTCCTCCATCTTCAGGCTCCCTTCCCCCGAGAGAACTTCCGGGTTGATCATGACAAGTCTCTTCGGTAATCCGGGAGACGTGTGCTTGATCTGGTGCTCGGGCTGATCCTCGTCTCTTTTTTCTTCCACATCGTTGATATCGATGACGATGACTCGCTGGAGATGTCCCACCTGGTTCGCCGCAAGGCCAATGCCGTTGGACTTCTCCATGGTTTCAAACATGTCATAGATGAGTTTGACGAGAGCATTGTCAATTTCTTTGACAGACTTCGCCTTTGCTTTTAAGACATCACTGCCGTAGAGATAGATGGGGAGAACAGCCATGTCAAATTGTAGATTCTAAAATTAAAGATTGAAGATTTCTCAAACAGTTGGTTCTAATGTAAGAACGGCGGACTTCGGAAGCAACGAGTTCAGCCGATAACCCGGCGGGCACCCTCGTATCGTTTTTTGTAGTACGAGCTTTGGAGCGAGGAAATGGTAACGCCGAGTGAAACACTCGCATGAGCAAA
>CAYIBG010000193.1:0-4332 GCA_964361365.1 uncultured Ignavibacteriaceae bacterium
CGACCAGAAAATGCACGAGCTCACGAGTGAGGTTGGCCGCCTCTGGTTGCTGTGTTTTCCAGTACGCGACCGCTGCTCCGAAAAGTGCCACAATCCCCGCGCTGACTCCGGAGAGTCCGCTGAGGGAGAGAAACTTGGATGACCGCTCCATCAAGGAGCGAATCTCAGATATGTCTTTGAGGCGTTGATCGATTTCTTGCATAAGGATCCTTTTTTAAGGAGTCAGGAAGTTTGGTGTGTTTTTCCAACTGCAAACCAATCGATACGGCGCGTGAGGTACATGACGACCGCAAGAATCACAAACAGGCCTATACTGCCTACTAACAAGGCGTAATCCTGCATTTGAAGAATTACGTACATGAAGCCATACAACAACGCGAGCAAAACACCCAGCAAAATGGCAACGAAAGTATTGCGGAGAATTGCTTTGGCGTAACCCGCAACGAGACCAAGAACTGCGGCGGCGGCAAGGACGTACGACTGACCAAAAGCAAGATATTCTGAAAGAGAAAGGAGAAGAATATAGAACAGCAAGAGTGCGAACCCTATGAGGCTATAATGGACCGGATGGAGATGAACATTGCCGAGGATCTCAACGAGGAAAAAGGCAAGGAAACTCAGAGCGATGAACATGATAGCGTACTTGGCAGCACGTGTCGTTTGCTGATACTCGTCAATAGGCAACAGCAGTTTTACGCCAAAGGCCGACCCGTGCAGGGAGTGCGCATTGTTGACCCAGCGTTGCGGAAAATTGCGATTGAGGTTGAGAATTTTCCAGCCAGCAGAAAAACTATCGGGATGGACTGTTCGGGTTTCCGGTAAGAAGCTTCCAACGAAACTGGGATTGCCCCAGAGTCCATCGATGGAGACGCGTGTTTCCTTTCCGACCGGAGTAAAAGAAATCTCACCCGCTCCGTTCAGTTCGAGCTTTAATGAAAGAGAGTACGTTTGAACCCTTGGGCTCAGAGGCGCTTTGGTGGAAATACCGATTTGGACGAGATCACCTGAGTTCACACCCGGGTCAAACTGCAAGTCCTTGTCATTCCACCGACCAGCAGAAACGTTCTTCACTCCCTTGAGATCTCGAATGCCGAGGGTGAGAAAGGCATTTTCCGGTCTCAAGCGGACACCGGGCGATGCAGATTCCTTGTTGGTATCGAAGCTAAAGTGTGCCTGAATATTGATGGATGAACCGTAGAGCACTGCATGATAAATGCCACGGTAACGAATTTCCGGCTGTAGTGTTGTCTGGATGGCAAGATCATCAGGGAGAAGATGGAGCTGCTCAATGAATGTGTGGCGTTTTCCTTTTTCATCAACAGTGACTCTCTCGAAAGGAATGGTAAGCAAAGGACCGACAAGGTGTTGAGCATCTCCCCACTTGCTGCTTATTTCCAGGACGGCCTCGTTTCGACGGGACTCCCGTTCAGAAATCAAAGATCCGACAATCGCTGCCGGAATCAAAAGGATCAAAGTGAGTACACAAATAATACTCATTCGAAGGATGACAGAACTCTTCAACATTTCCAAGTGGCTACCTTTCGTGTGCAGAGAACTTTGTAATACAAAGTAAAAATCTGGAAATTAAGATGCAAGGGGAAAAACAGGTGATTGAAAACAGAAGAATCGGGGAAAATCTCTCGTTAGGATTGAGAGGAATAGAAAAAGGAGGTCAATTCTTTTCCCCAGGGGGCAATTTCAGGTCTAATTCCATAAACAATGTTCCCTCGACGGGGTTGTAACGGTAAGGCTTTGTTTCGTGGAAGCCCAGCTGTCGGTAGAGCTTCCTGGCATGAGACATTGTCGGGAGAGTGTCGAGCAGCATTGAGTCGTAGCCAATCATCCTCGCTTCCTGAATAATGCGTTCGGCCAGTAATTTCCCCACGCCCAAGCCTCTGAATGGTTGCCGGACATACAAACGCTTCATCTCACATGCCGTATGGCTGATTGCCCTGAGCGCCACGCATCCTGCCGGTTGATTATCGGAAAGCACAAGGAGCAATCGCCCCTTTGGAGGAGTGTAGTCGCCCGGCAGGTTGGCGAGCTCCTGCTCAAAATTCTGAAATCCGAGGTCAACGCCGAGCGAAGCAGCGTATTCTAAAAGCAAAGACCGAATGACCTCGAAGTCATCCGGTCCCGCAAGATGAATCTGAACGATGTGTCCCCCGTACAGCAAATTGAAACGGCCGCTAGATTCCCAACAGCAGGGTAGCGGTAACCTGGAATGAACTTATCGAACGGGCGCTGCCCACAAAATGCTCATTCGCATTGAGAGCGACCGGATCTTTCTCGTCGTTGAGAGAGCTATAAGAATCGATACGCTGATCCTTCGTCGGGTCTTCGTCTTCCCAGAGGCGTCCTGCGATGTTCATCAAATTGTATGACACGCCGACATCCAGTGACATCACGGGATTGATCTTGAACACCGCACCTCCGCCCGCACCGACACCAATCCGTGTTGCGGACTTCACAGTGAAAGTTCCGCTCGAAACTTTGGAAACACCGTTGAACTTGGTTTCACCCGAGAATCTGTTCAGCGCAACATGCACTCCGACATATGGTGTCAAGGGGAGCGCAGGAAGGCTGAGACGGTATTCCGGGCCAATCTTGAATGACAAGATTTTTTGAGAAATCTCGACTTTACCCTGACCGGGTTCAGAGTCTCCACTATTACTCACCGACGTATAGCCGACCTCCGCAACAACATTCAGCACAAGGATATCGATACGCGCCTTCGCATGGAGGTTCAATCCGCTGGAGAACCCGTACTTCGTTCCAGCGTAGTAATCGACCGTTGATCCTCCAAAATCGCCCAACGGGCTGAAATAGCCAACCCCGCCTCCGGCCTGAAGAGTTTGCGTCATGGCGGCGCTTGAAAGAATCGAGACCGCAGATACCACGAGAAAGATTCTCGCGATGTTCAATGGGACATTATTCATGGTGGCTCCTTTCAAAGGGTTTCGCTTCTATGGTAGTCAGAAGAAATAGATTACGCAAATGAGAGACGTCGACTCATCATCTTATGGAATCGGCCAGGGCATGCAAATCGCGCCAGACGTATCGAAGCGCCGGCACCTGTTTTCCATCGACCGTTCTCTTCAACAGTGTTTCTTCCTGCAGGCCCCCGAGTTTCTCATAAAACTCCCGCGCTTCGAAGTTTTGCTCATAGACCCAGAGATACATTCCCAAGCCTGGCCGTTGTTGAAGAACCCAAGCTGCGGAACGGGACATTAACATCTTGCCGAAGCCGCGGCCCCTCATTCCGGGAACAATGTGCAAGTTATCGAGAAGAGCGCCCCAGCGAGGGTCGGCATCGAGGTACAAACATAAAAAGCCAAGCACTTCCTCCTTTTCGCAAGCGAGAAGAATAAGGCGTTTTTCGGTGCCCGGCTCACGCATTCGTTTTTGCCAGAAGGACCGGCGTTCGTCCCAGACAGCCCTGTCGAGGAGTTCATTAGACAGGATTCCGCGGTAAGAACTCCGCCAGCTTTCCGCATGGATGAGCGCAATGGCATCCGCGTCCGAGTGTTCGGCGTTTCGGATATTCATGGAAATGGAAGAAACCTACTTCAGTGAGGGGTCAAGATAGACCCAACGCAGCTTTACATCGACGTAGAACAAATCTTCGGCAATTTTAAAGTCCTCGGGTTTCATCCCGTAGAGCTCGACCGTTTGCCACGAGTTTGTCGGATGAATCCACTCGAAATGTCCCGGTGACGTCTGTGCTTTCACCGGCATCCGGAAATCCTTCGCCTCGGCGTTCCATCGGTACATCGCCCTGACGGTGTCGCCTTTTTTCGAGGCCATCACGGTCAACTTCGGAATTCGAGTCTGGCGAAAATACTGATCGAAGAAGTACGTGTAATCGGAACCGGCGCTTTCGTTGATGAACCGGAACACATCCTCAGCATTGATTGTCTGATACTTGAACCTCTCGTGGATGCCGCGGAGAATCCTAAACCACAACGAGTCATTGTCGATGACGCTGCGGAGCGTGTTGAGGACGAGCTGGCCTTTGTCATACATGTCTCCCGAGCCGCGATACTGCACGTTGGGAATGCCGATAATAGGCCGGTCGTTGAGCACATTCGGTTTCTTTCCATTGATGTACTTCAACGCTTCCAGAGGGCCGTACTGACTCTCGACAAACACCGCTTCGGCATACGCACCGAAGCTCTCGTGGATCCACATGTCGGCAATATCCGTTGACGACACGCTGTTTCCCCACCACTCGTGGGCCGATTCGTGGATGATGATGAAATCGAATTTTAACCCTGTTTCGGATGGTGCGCGGCCGCGGTAGCCGCCGATATACCAATTGCCATATGCGAC
>CAYIBG010000194.1:0-4316 GCA_964361365.1 uncultured Ignavibacteriaceae bacterium
GGCGACCACCTAGATCTACACTCTTTCCCTACACGACGCTCTTCCGATCTCAGTAGGCGTCAGAAGCGGAACCCCGCGGGCATTGGCAATTCCCGCGCTCGCAAAGACTTCGTTGCTGAAAACCGGGCCGATAATGGAAACAATCTTTTCATCGTTGCACAATTCCGTCACCTGCCGGGCCGAAGTGCTCGGATCCCGGTCGCTGTCCCTGATATCCAGCTCCACGAGCGGTAATGACTCATGGTTGTATTCTTCAGCAGCAAAACGAATGCCTTCAAGAAGCTCAACTCCCAATTCTCTTGCACTCGATTTTTCCGATTTGAGCATGAGCGGGAGGACAACACCGATTCTCAAAACTCCTCCTCTTTCATATTTCTGCAGCAAGTTGATCGCCTCGCCAACGTATTTAATCGATGCGCGACGGCCGGCCACAGAGCGTAACATTTCCTGGGCTGCCTTCATATCCCCCGAGGCGTACACCTTCTCAGCGATGCGCATGTCAATCAAGGCCCTGAGTCCCTCATCAGAAATGTCTGCGACGAGGAGCTGAAGCTGGGCAATGCTGAGATTGCCGGCTGTGAGAATCTCCAGCATGTCCTGAGAGCGTGTCCGGATTTTTGCATCTGTCGTTTTCTGAAAGGACTTAACGAATTCGGCGGCCGCATCTTCGTACCGCGCCATTTTGTCGTAGTTCAATCCGAGGGTGTAGTGGGCATCGTCGACGTAGCTCGATTCGGAAAAAAGGTCGATCAGGTCTTTCAGAAACCGCACTGATTCTCTGAAATTTCCCGTCATATAATATGCTTTCGACCCCATAATATACGCCCCCGTCACACGGTGGCTCCGCGGATACTCCCGCACATTTCTGGTGAACCAAAGAGCTGCGCTGTCATACTGGCCAGAGTTGAAGTATCTCATCCCATCGACGAACAGACGTTCGACATCGGGGCGGAATACTATACTGTCTTCAGGAAGTTGTGTGGAAGAGGCTAGGACAGGGAACGGAATGCAAAGGATACAGCAGAATACGACAAAAGCGACTTTGGGGGGGAGCATTCAGCGCTTCTTTTCAAACCGAAGTTCTCGTTTTCCTTGTTGAGCTTTGTGGTTGCCGGGTTCGATTCTCAAAGCCTCTTCAAAGAACTCATTCGCACGGCGGAAATCTCCCCGCCGCAGGTACACGAAACCGAAGTCGGCACACGCGTCCGCCAATGTCGGGTTGAGTTCCAATGCCTTGCGCAGGTAATGCTCTGCCTGGTCGAGCTGCTGCAGAGTAATCAACACCTCGCCGCACATCTGCCATGCGCGGGGTTCCCGGGGGTCCATTTCGATGGCCGTTGTGAACTCCTCCAGGGATTTCTGCCATTCCTTGGACCTCGTGTAAGCGATTCCCAGAAGGTAATGGCCAATCCAGCTGTAAGGCTCCGACACCAGACCTTTCTTCAACACTTTGACCGCTTCGATAACGGCTCCCCGCCTGAGCAGGAGTTCTGCAATCGATTCGCTGATTCGTGGAAATGCAGAATTGAGCTCTTTGACCTTTCTGAAGTGGAGTTCCGAGAGCGTCCAGTTCTCCTTTCCCCAATAGGCAAGCCCAATGTTAAAATGCAAATGAGCGCGAAATGTCCTCGCCAGGGTTTCTTCTTCATCGAGAAGTTTCTTGAAATGTTCCAGTGCAGCGTTAAAATTCTCGGTTTTAAGGTGCAAGGTACCGAGAAGGTACATGACTTCGGCCGGGTCCTTCGAGACCCGAAGGGCCTCCTGAAGTAATCGCTCGGCGACTTCGAAACGCTTTAACTCGATGTACGCCTTCGACAACTCGATCCAAGCCGAATCCACATGAGGTGCGGCCATGGTGATACGGTGGTAAATCTGGGTCGCGTGGAGGAGTTTTCCCTCCGACACAAAGACTCTCGCCTGCTCCAGCAAGCCGTGTAACGTCGGTTCGTCCATCACCGATGAAAATAGCATATCACGGTTTCATTTGCAATCAAAAATCACGCTGCAGCGATTTCAGTCCGACGTACGCGGAAAAACCAACGAGCGAAGTGGATACGACGGCAAGAAGCGTTCCCGGCTGCACAATGCTGGCAAGATTGAACTGTCGGAAAATGAAGAGAGATTCAAGATAGCGTGTGAGCGGCAGAATGACAATGGCGACGACCGTCACCAGATAAACGAGTGAAACAAGGAACGTCAAAGTTGCTCCTTGTGTGGAAGACACCCGGATGGGATTCTTTTCATTGAAGCTTGGGAAATATCCGCCAAACCCAAGATTGATCGCGACGATGCTCAGGGATATCCAGAAGGCGCTGTACATTCCAAAATAGAGCAGCAATGGCCGGCTCGCAGAAAGTCGCACAAAAGGAATGTTGACGGCGACGGCGACAAGCTCTGCAAGGACAAACACAATGATAAACCCAAGGAGAAACTTCGTCAGATACAGCTTCTGACGGTCAAGGGGTGCGCTGAGAACAGTCCAAAACGCTTGACCTTCCAGGCTGATCATAGGAAACACAAAGCGAAGGCTCAGCGAGCAGGATAAGAACCCGGCAAACCCGAACAGTACCAGGTAAGTCATCAGTTGAATCTCCGTCACACGCAATCGCAGATTCAAGTTGCCGATGCTCATAACAAAAATGATCGTCAGAATGACCATGACGAGGAGGTGAATCCACTGACTCGGTTCGCGCAGGAAGGAAAAGAATTCCTTTTTCAATAAAACTTCGATTTGCGGAGAAAAAACGGAACGGTTGCGGAAATCGAAGAAACTTGTCTTCTCCATGGAATACGGGGCGCTCTTCGAGGCCTGGACCTCCAGGGACACAAGCCAGCTTGAATAGTAAAAGCGATTGGCCACCAACAACACAATGACAAAGGCTCCAATCGTGACGCCCAAGAGGATGCCCGCAAATGGTAATGCACGTGCGACGTCGCCCCGAGCGACGTAGAAAAGAAACTCGGATACCCAATGGTTTGGCAGGTAACTCAGGAATCCGGGGGTCAATTGCGACAAGTATTGGTCGATATTCGGATAATACCGGTTGACTTCCTCGACCAACTCGATCGGGTTTGAGAACTTGAAGAACAGATAAATAAACACGAAGTAGGTGCCGAACAGAAGACCCATCACCCTTCGAAATCCCCACCGGCTTGTGATCTTCATGATGGCCATCAAAACAAGCACGGCCAAGCATGCGGAAATGAACATAAACGGCACAAGAACAAAGAGCATCACGCCCGCAAAAAAATACCATGGATACCCGAAATATGTTCCATAACCGAGCAGTACTGTAAACGCAACGAGAAACAATGTGGTGGAGCTGTAAAGAAAGTTATCGAGGAACTTCAGGACAAAGATGTTCGTATAGGACACGGGTTTGGTAAAAAGATAACTCACTTCCGACGATTTGTACAACGTGGAGTACGATACAATGATGTTTCCAAGATTCACGGACGTAAAGAAAACAAACAACATCATCGAAATAAACCTGTGGTACAAATAAAGGCCCGTCCGTGTTTGTTCGAGGATAAACCGCGTGATCTCGTGCGAGAGCACGTAGGCTCCCACAGCAAACCCGCCGAAGACCATGAGAGAACCGAGGCCTCGAGCGATGGTTATGAAGCGAAGATCAAACGTCGATTTCACAAACGAGATGACCTTGTATTTCAGAATGTGCGCCAAATCGGTCATACGGTTCTCACTTCGTCAGTTCGAGAAACACCGATTCGAATTTCCCGTCATACTGCTGCTTGTACACCCGGAGTTTGTCCTGAGTGTCGCAAAACACCAGCTTGCCGTTCTTAATGATCCCGATACGATCACAAAGCTCCTCGGCCACCGGTAAACTGTGAGTGGACATGAATAACGAAACACCTTTTTGAGCCTGCTCTTTGAGTGTGTCTCTGACAATCTTGGCGCTGCGTGGGTCAAGACCGATCATCGGCTCGTCGATGATGAGGGTCTTCGCGTCATGGATCATCGCAGCGGCAATGGTGATGCGTTGACGCATTCCCTGTGAATAGTCTTCCGTTCTCTTGTCCACCCAGTCGCCGATTTCGAAATGGCTGATCAACTCCTCGATGCGTTTGTGGAGAACTCCCTTCGGCATCTTATAGAGCCCGCCGACAAAATACAGGAATTCCCTCCCGGTGAGCTTTTCATAGAGGAATGGCTGGTCAGGTACGTAGGCGATCGTTTGCTTGGCGGCAATGTGATCCTTAACCACATCATGTCCATTGATAATGATTTCACCGCTCGTAGGAGAGAAGAGGCCGGCCATCATCTTGATGGTGGTCGTTTTGCCGGCCCCGTT
>CAYIBG010000195.1:0-4315 GCA_964361365.1 uncultured Ignavibacteriaceae bacterium
ATGGTGTGCTGCTCTCGGCATTTTACTCGAATAAAAAAATGACCGCTTCCATAAATGCGAATGGAATGATTACAAGCCTCATCGCTGATGGGTATCATCGAACGGCAAGCGAGGAGGCCAAAATGGACAACGCGAAAGAGAGTTTACTGGGCTTCAGAACCAGTTTTGAATTCGCCCGAGGGCTGTCTTTTGGCGCGACGGCGTTCCAGGCGAACTTCAGCCATCCACTCCTCATCGGTGGCACGGAAGCATCAAGTGGAACAACGATGAGGGCCGGAGGTTTGGATTTCAGATATTCCGACAAACGTTTAACGCTGTTTAGCGAGATTGCAACTTCAACGAGCGGCGGGATAGCGAAATTGATGGGATTGATGTATCAACCCACGAGCCGCATCGACCTTGCACTCGTTGGGAGGGACTATCCCATGAATTTCTCGAACGTGCATTCATTCGGATTCCGGGAAAGCAGTGGGATGACGCAAAATGAGGCCGGTGTGTACGTTGGAGTGAAACTGACTCCGGCAAAGTGGTTGAAAGTCTCCGTTTACTACGACCAGTTTCGGTTTCCGTGGAGAACATCCTCCTTGCCGCTGCCTACGTCAGGAAATGACTTTCTTTCACTCACGGAAGTGGATCTTTCAAAAAAACTCGACTTCCAGTTTCTCTATCGCGCCAAGTCAAAACCCCAGTCTACACACGCCGAAGATGTCTTGGGAAGAACACTCAACATCGTTGGACAGCGGAATCAATCCAATTATCGAATGACACTGAATTACAGATCGTCAGTGAGAATGGCCTGGCGGAGCCGGTTTGAGTATGTCAAAGTTCGGTTCTCGTTCGGCGACCCGGAGGAGAGGGGATTCCTCTATATGCAGGATGGGCGATACAGAATCTCGGATGACTTTACACTTGACGGACGGGTTGTTATCTTTCAAACGGGCTCCTTCGAATCAAGGCTTTATGAATTTGAGAACGATCTCAAAGGGACGTTTGCGAACCCTGCCCTCTATAGCAGAGGTATCCGAAGTTACTTACTTGCAAGGGCAAAGTTGACGCAGTCGCTGGAGTTGTCGGCAAAATACAGCAGGACGGTCAAAGATGGCGTAAAAGTCCTCGGTTCCGGTACCAACGAGGTTCAAGGGAATGTTGAGAACCATCTGAGTTTTCAGTTCGATTGGCGATTCTGAGCCCGGGAAACTTTTCATTCAGGCATACGTTCTAATACCGTTATCCTATTCAGCAAAATCAAGCCGTTCACAATGAAAAACTCGATTCAATGGAGGTCGGATTGCTGATCCGGCCAGACTTGCGGACGGGACAGCGTCCCGTCCTACATTTCAGCAAAACCTAACAGGAGGGATTCGTTATGAAAAGACTGGTTGTTTTCGTCTTGTTCTTGTTTGTTGCTCATACACTTATCGGGCAAGTGAAGTACAAATTGCCGCCGAAGGAAGTGGTTGACATCCTCGATGCGGCTCCGACGCCTTTTGTGCTCGTGAGCCCTGAGAGAAGTGCGATGCTCCTCGTCGACTACAAACCTCATCCTTCTATTGCTTTCATTTCACAGCCATTTTTGCGCGTCGGAGGATTGCGTATTAATCCCGAACTGGGGTCGCGGCAGCGTCTGACGCAATTCACGTCCATTACGGTGAAGTCGTTCGATAATAACAACACGGTGAAGATTGCAACCCCCGCCAATTCCGACATAGGAATGCCTTCATGGTCAAACGATGGAAAGAAGATTGTCTTCACACGAGACGTGGAGAATGGGGTCGAGCTATGGACTGCCGACCCAAAATCGGGAAAGGCCAATGCGATCACGGGCATTCGTGTGAACGACATACTCGGTGCTTCGTTTGATTGGCTTGCCGATGGTCGTCTTGCGGTCCAAACTCAGCCCAAGGGACGAGGAAAGGCCCCGGCTGCGCCAAAGGTACCGGATGGACCCATCGTGGACGAGACGTATGGCAAGGTCTCCCGAATGGCGACTTTCCAGGATCTTCTCAAGAGTCCGCACGATGAAGATCTATTCGAGCATTATGCGACGAGTCAAATCGCCTTGGTCAATACAAAAGATGGATCCTCGAGCCTCATCGGGAGGCCGGGAATGTATACTTCTGTCAGCGTTTCCCCGGACGAGAAGTACTTACTCGTCACGAAACTTCGACGTCCGTTTTCCTATCGTGTTCCGTACTTCTACTTTACAAGGTCAGTAGAGGTTTGGGATCTCAAAGGCTCGCTCGTCAAAACCATTGCCGATTTTCCCGTTTCCGACGAGATTCCTCAGCAAGGTGTAACGACAGGCCCTCGTAACGTTCAGTGGCAACCCTTGCACGGCGCAAAGCTCACATGGGTTGAGGCTCTCGACGGCGGAGACCCGACAAAGAAAGTTCCCCAAAGAGAAAACGTGATGACGCTTTCGGCTCCTTTTAAAGAGCAGCCGCAGGAAGTCACAAAAATCCAACATCGCTTTAGCGGGTTTGAATGGACCGCCCAGAAAGACAAAGTTTTATACACCGAATACGATCGCGACCGACGATGGAGGACGACATATTTTGCAGATCTTTCAAACCCGACGTCGCTGAAAAAAGTGTTCGACCTTAGCGCTAATGATTCTTACAAAGACCCAGGCCGACCTATCTATGAAGTCAAGCCCAACGGGGAGCGTATCATGATTCAGGATGGAGATTGGGTCTACCTGACTGGCAGGGGTTCAACCGATCAAGGGGACCGGCCGTTCGTGGATAAGTTTAACCTCCAAACTCTTCAAAGCGAACGTCTTTTCCGGAGTGGCGAGAACAGTCTGGAGCAATTCTCATCTTTTGTGAAAGACTCCAGGTCGAAAATTGTTACGCGGTATGAAAGCAAATCCGAACCTCCGAATTATTTTGTCGTCGACTTGCAGAATAATGCGAGAGTGGCCGTTACGGAGTTCAAAGATCCCGCTCCCCAGCTGACTGGCATGAAAAAAGATCTGGTGAAGTACAAACGCGCTGACGGTGTGGATTTATCGGGAACTTTGTATTTGCCTCCAAACTACAAACAAGGGACCAAATTACCCTGCTTGGTTTGGGCTTATCCGCTTGAATTCTCCGACCCCGGAACTGCCGGACAGGTTCGGGGATCGCCAAATTCTTTCACTTTCTTGCGCGGGGCTTCGCCCCTTTTCTTCGTCACCCAAGGTTATGCCGTGCTGATGGATGCGACGATGCCTGTCATAGGCGACCCGGAAACGATGAACAACACGTACGTGGAACAAGTTGTCTCGTCTGCAAAGGCTGCGATCGACAAACTGGACGAGATGGGCGTCATCGACAGAAGCAGAGTGGCCGCGTCAGGTCATAGTTACGGTGCATTCATGACTGCGAATCTGTTGGCTCATTCAGATCTATTTGTTGCAGGATTGGCAAGAAGTGGGGCATACAATCGGACCCTCACGCCATTCGGGTTTCAAAGCGAGCGAAGGACTTTCTGGGAAGCCACCGAAACATACATGAAAATGTCGCCCTTTACATACGCTCATAAGATCAATGAACCGCTTCTCATGATTCACGGCGAAGCGGACAATAATTCGGGAACGTTTCCCATTCAATCTCAGCGGCTCTTCGAGGCCATCAAAGGAAATGGAGGAACGGCTCGCCTTGTGATTCTGCCGTTTGAGTCTCACGGATACACAGCGAGGGAGTCCAACCTGCACGTCATTGCCGAGATGTTGGAATGGGCGGAGAAGTATGTCAAGAATCGTGTCCAGGTTGGAACGAAGTAGTTGAAGACGTTTCGAGCCTCATAAATCGAACGTCGACATAGTCGCAGAGAGTAAAGACCTCCGGGGCTGCATCATGGAGATTTGATGTGGCGCTCGGAAGTCCTTGTTTTTTGAATGAGTTCTCACCAAAAAGAATCACAGTCAGTCTGAGCGCAGCGAAGTGTATGCAAGTGTAGAGAGCGAAGTTGAAGACTGCTCAGCGCATGTTTCGACTTCGTCCTGATAAACAACATTAGAACTGCGCTCAACATGACCATATTGTTGCTTTGTCATCGAGAACGATTTAACCGAATGGCCGAGTACGACGGTCCCAGACCTCTTCCATCCAAAATCAATTTTTCGTATCTTGTACGAGAATGAATAGCGAATCCAAACGAACTACAGTAGTGGTCGCCATGAGTGGAGGTGTGGATTCATCGGTTGCCGCGGCACTTCTCCTGGAACAGGGTTACAACGTCGTCGGCGTTACGATGAAAACGTACGACTTTGACGAAGTGGGAGGAAACGTTCAAAACGAGGTGAGCTGTTGCGGACTCGGTGCGATGCAGG
>CAYIBG010000196.1:0-4247 GCA_964361365.1 uncultured Ignavibacteriaceae bacterium
ATATCGCTTAAAATCTCTCAAGAAATCGCTCATCTCTCGTACTTTCCCAACTTCTATCAATAAATGGATATGATCAGGCATGACCGTGAACGCAATAAGCTCTCTGATTTTCTTGCTGTAGAAATTCAAGTTTTCTATAAGCATTTCGGGGACTTCGGGGTGGTGCAGATAGGGCTTCCTATCATGCGTGCACATTGTCAGAAAATAGATTGAATCATTTTCCTGCCAACGCGGAGGTTTCTGGGTGATTCGTTTGATCATTGTTCCAAACTCTGCGTAGAGTCCGACACACCGTCGGACATATTGGATACACGTTAAGGTCCGATTAGGAATCGGACTCTACGGTCCAGACTCTACCGATTGATTCTCCACAGATCCAGGGGGGAATGTATCTCTTCCTGCTTTGGGTAGATTTTACTTGCGGTCCCTGTGAGGAGGTACCTGAGGTCGCTATAAATGTGGAACATGACTGTCGAGAACGCGAAGCGGTCGAGCCGTCTCGTTGAAACGAGTGCTTTTGCTTTCAGGTTTACCATGCATCTTCCGTACCGTGAAACTCTTTTGGTGAGGTCGAGGTCTTCGACGATTCCAAAATCCTCGCGGAATCCTCCACACTTCTGGAAAACATCCCGCCGGTATGCGACGCAGATGCCGGGATAGAATGGGAGCTTTGCTGCATCGAACGCACGGACAATGAGATACGTGCCGTGGTATGTCCAGCGCTGGAGAAGCTTGCCGTCCATAGGAGACGGGACTCCGGTGACAGCGACAACTCGATCATTCGTGAAGGAACGCTGAATTTCTGTCAGGAAGTTTTTGTCGAGAACCACGTCGGCATCGACAAAAACGAGGATTGTCCCGGAGGCATGTTGAGCGCCGAGGTTTCGGCCATGAGCAATGCCCCTCTTGTCGCTCATAAGGAACTGGTCGGCCCGCGGACGGGCGATGTCGGCTGTTTTGTCGGTAGAAGAAGAATCGGAGACAATGATTTCGTATTTGGATCGATCATAATCCTGGTTTGCGACGGACGTCAGGCATTTGTCAATGTAGCGCTCTTCGTTGTAGGTGGGTACTATGAAGGAGAATTCTTTCATGTTTACATTTGTAAACTGGAAGGGAACTGAAATCGTGGGGCGAATCACTCTGTAGGGGCGTTCGGCCGAACGCCCCTACGGTTTAAACATGTTATCATGTTGTGATTCGCCCCTCCTGATTCACATTCTGAGCGTAGCACCTGCCCGCCCTCTTTTTGTGGCGGGAAGAATCTGATTCACGGGTTCTTCAGATTCCCCGCATGCCCTAAAGTACAATTAGGCGGGCAGGTTCGTCCAAAAAACGGACTCAGAATGGCATTCTGGTTTGAGGAATGGGACTCTACCCCAATACTTCTTTGAAATATTTCATTGTTCTTTTCAACCCCTCTGACCTTGCGACTTTTGGCTGCCAGCCTAGAATTTTCTGTGCTTTTGTGATATCCGGCTGACGGATCTTGGGGTCATCGACCGGCAATTCCTTGAACACAATTTTGCTCATGCTTCCCGTTAAAGCAATGATCTCATTTGCCAAATCCAACATCGTGATCTCTTCCGGGTTGCCGATGTTCATCGGTTCTTTGTAATCGGACATCATGAGCTTGTAGACGCCGTCGATCAGGTCTGAAACATAGCATACACTCCGGGTTTGCTTGCCGTCGCCAAACACCGTAACGTCTTCACCCCTCAGTGCTTGCGACATGAATGCCGGAATCGCCCTCCCGTCTTCAATTCTCATCCTTTCGCCATACGTGTTGAAAATCCGGACGATGCGTGTGTCGACTTTGTGATACCGGTGATACGCCATTGTCATCGCTTCGGCGAACCTTTTGGCTTCATCATACACGCCGCGGGGACCTACAGGATTCACGTTGCCCCAATAGGATTCCTGTTGCGGGTGAACCAATGGGTCGCCGTAAACCTCCGATGTCGATGCGAGGAGAAACCTCGCACCTTTTGCCTTCGCTAGGCCTAATGCTTTGTGAGTTCCGAGAGAGCCAACTTTGAGCGTTTGTATCGGCAGTTTGAGGTAATCTATCGGGCTCGCAGGAGATGCAAAATGGAAGATGAAGTCAACGTTGCCTTCCACAAACAGGTAGTTCGTGACATCATACTGGATGAACTTGAAGCGGGAATTGCCTGAGAGGTGAGAGATATTTGCTGTGTTTCCGGTGATTAAGTTGTCGATACACGTAACAGAGTGGCCTTCGGCGAGAAGCCTGTCACACAGGTGAGACCCTAGAAAACCTGCGCCACCCGTGACAACAGACGTTGTCACTTGGTAGCTCCAGGTAAGATGTAAGAAGTGAGATGTGAGAATTGTCGCGTTCGCATCACAATGGTTAGCGAGATGTGAGAAGTAAGATGTGAGAGTTGTCGCACGGTGATCATCTGGTCCTTAGACTACGGATGAGGCCCTGCAACAACTGTTCAACTTCAGTAATCGCCTTGTTAAACTCCGCCAGCTGATCCTCTTGCAGGTAATTCAATTCCCACATGATTTCCATTTGAGCATCAATCTCACTCAACAGGATTGTGCCATATTGAGGAAATGAAGCTTGTCTTTCAACGACTTTCTGGCGAGACCCTCAGCGAGGTTTGACGGAACGGAGACAGCAGCTCTTCGGACTTGAGATTTGAGGCCGAATTCCTCTTCCTTTGGAATGGTCTTTGTGATCTCATACATTAGCGTCACTAGTCCGATTGATTTTTTTCCACAGAATGAGCTTCTTATGCGGTTTTTCTCTGATTGTGCTCACGGTTGAGTCACCGTTTCACTCAAAGTGAAATGTGAGACGTAAAATGTGAGAATTGTCGCTTGGATAACTCTGAAATGGGCTTTTTATGCCTTACTTCTCACTTCTTACTGCTTTACCCTCCCCTTCCTATCCCAAAATACACAAACCCCTTTTCCTTCATCTCTTTCGGGTCGTAGATATTTCTTCCGTCGAAAATCACCGGTTTTTTCATAAGCGATTTCATCCTTTCAAAATCAGGGCGTCGGAATTCGTTCCACTCTGTAACAATAAGAAGCGCATCCGCTCCCTTGAGGGCTTCATAGCTCGTCTCGACGAGGTCGAGTTTGCCGTCGAGAAGCGCCTTCGCGCGTGGCATGGCCACCGGGTCGTGCGCCTTCACTTTTGCTCCCATTTCCAACAAACTGTTAATCACCACCACGGACGGCGCATCTCTCATATCGTCCGTCTGGGGCTTGAAAGCCAGTCCCCAAACTGCAATCGTCTTACCTGTGAGCTGATTGTTGAAATAACGGTTCACTTTTTTCAGAAGCACTTTTTTCTGTTTCTCATTCACCTCGTCCACTGCTCGGAGGATTTTGAGCTCGTATTCATGCTCATGCCCCGTTTTCACAAGCGCCTTGACATCCTTGGGGAAGCACGATCCGCCATAGCCAACACCGGCAAAGAGGAATTGCTGTCCAATCCTGGGGTCAGTCCCCATCCCCCGCCGGACCAAGTCGATATCCGCCCCCACGCGCTCGCAGAGGTTTGCAAGCTCGTTCATAAAGGAAATCTTGGTGGCTAGGAACGCGTTTGCTGCATACTTGGTCATTTCTGCGCTTCGCTCGTCCATGATAAGGATTGGATTGCCCGTTCGCACAAACGGCTCGTACAACTCAGTAAGGACGGCAATGGCCTTCTTGTTCTTCGTCCCGAGAATGATCCGGTCCGGTTTGAGTGAATCCTGTATGGCGGCTCCTTCTTTGAGGAATTCCGGGTTCGAAACAACTTCAACCTCGTATTTTGTGTGTTTGCGGATGATCTGACGAATCTTGTCCACCGTCCCAACGGGGACTGTGCTTTTGCTTACGATGATCTTGTCGTCATTCATGTGCTCAGCTATGTGCTCAGCAACACCCAAGACATAGGTGAGGTCGGCAGCGCCGTCTTCGGATTGTGGCGTCGGCAGGCAGATGAAGAGAATGTCGCTCTTTTCAACGGCGGACTTCAGGTTCGTCGTAAACTCCATGCGGCCGTCTTCGGTGTTTTTCCTCACCATCTCTTCCAAACCAGGCTCATAGATGGGGATAATGCCTTTTTTCAAGTTGTTTATCTTCTTTTCGTCGATATCCATGCAAAGGACGTTGTTGCCCGAGTCCGCAAAGCAGGCGGCTTGAACGAGTCCAACGTAACCAGTGCCGATAATGGAGATTTTCATCGAAAAACGATAAATCGTGAATAGTGATTGGTGAATAGT
>CAYIBG010000197.1:0-2562 GCA_964361365.1 uncultured Ignavibacteriaceae bacterium
GCTCGATTTCTTTCTTCTCACGGTCGGAATGCACAGGAATGAGAATCTTCCGGAGCGGTTGTCTGACTTTCAGATTCGTTTTCATTCTCATGGCGCGCACCAGGCTCACAAGTCGCATCGCACGCTTCATTTTCTGCTCCAGGTCGATACTGATCGTGCGATCCTCCACTTCCGGAAACTCTGTCAAATGCACTGAGGGGGCGTTGCTTTGGCCCGCCGGAGCAAGATTGCGATAGAGTTCGTCGGCAAGAAATGGGGCGAAGGGAGCCATGAGTTTCGAAACCGTTACAAGGCATTCGTGAAGTGTCTGGTATGCGGCGGTCTTATCTTTTCCCTTTTCGCTTTTCCAGAATCGCCTCCTGTTCCTGCGGACGTACCAATTCGAAAGATGGTCGATGGTGAAATCACTCACCGCCCGCGCTGCCCTCGTGACATCGTATTCGTCCATCCATGCACGATAGTCCTTCACGAGCGAATTGAGCTCTGAGAGAATCCATCGGTCAATCTCGGGCCTTTCTGAAGTGGGAATTCTGGGTTCGGCATTCTGGAAACCGTCAACGTTGGCGTAAAGAGCGAAGAACGAATAGGTATTCAACAGTGTGCTGAAGAATTTCCGCTGAACTTCTGCCACACCCTCCTCATCGAACAACGTCGGACGCCACACCGGGCTGTTCGAAATCAGATACCATCGGGTTGCATCGGCGCCGTACTTCCGGATGAGCTCGAAGGGGTCCACACTGTTCTTCTTGGACTTCGACATTTTCTGACCCTGCTTGTCGAGAATGAGCTCGTTGACAAGGCAGTTTTTGAATGCCGGCATATCCCTCAGCTTGTCGCCAAAAGCGCCCCTCGTGGAAAGAAACGTTCCGATTGAATGAAGAGTGTAGAACCATCCTCTCGTTTGGTCGATTCCCTCGGAGATATAGTCGGCTGGATAGGATTTTTCAAATGTTTCCTTGTTTTCGAAGGGATAATGCCACTGGGCAAAAGGCATCGAGCCGGAATCAAACCACACATCAATGAGCTCGGGCGTTCGCTTCATTATTCCTTTGCATTTCTCGCAATCAAAAATCACCCCGTCGACAAACGGCTTGTGCAAGTCAAGTGGTTGTGGGACGTTCTTTCCTTTTTTGAATTCTTCTACGCTCCCGACACACTTTTGCTGCCCGCATTTTTCACACACCCAGATCGGGAGCGGCGTTCCCCAGAAACGGTCGCGCGAAAGCGCCCAGTCCTTATTTTCTTCAAGCCAGTTTCCGAACCGGCCGTCCCCAACTTCTTTCGGTATCCAATTGATCTTCTTGTTCAAGTCGATCATTTGCTGAGCATATGCCGTGGTCTTGATATACCACGATTCACGAGCATAATACAGCAGCGGCGAGCTGCATCTCCAGCAATGCGGGTAGCTGTGCTGGTAGGATTCTTTTTTGAAGAGCAGACCGCGCTGTTTCAGGTTGGCGATGATTTCAGGGTCGGCGTCTTTGACGAACTTCCCGGCAAAGTCTTTCACTTCGGGGCCAAACTCCCCGGATTTGTTCACGGGATGAATCGTCGGCAGCCCGTATTTTTTTGCTTGTTGATAATCATCTTCACCGTATGCCGGCGCCATGTGCACGATGCCCGACCCGTCTTCGGTCGTGACAAAATCCGCAGGGACGACATACCATGCCTTCTCTTTCACCTCGTGATAATTGAAGAGGCGTTCGTATTCCTTGCCAACAAGCGAAGTTCCTTCGAGCTTTTCAAGAACCTGGTAGTCTTCACCAAGAACAACGAGCCGGGCTTCGGCAAGAATAAATTTTTGGCCATGGTGTTCAACCTTGACGTACTTGACGTCGGGATGAACAGCAAGCGCCACATTCGAAATCAGCGTCCATGGCGTCGTCGTCCATACGAGGAAGTACGTATTTTCTTCTCCCTTCACTTTCATCTTCACATAAATGGACGGGTCCTTCACATCCTTGTAGCCGAGTGAAACCTCGTGAGACGAAAGCGGCGTCTCGCACCTGGGGCAATAGGGCTGAATCTTGTATCCCTTGTAAATCATTTCCTTGTCAAAATACTGCTTCAGCGCCCACCAGATGGACTCGATGTAGTTATTCTCAAACGTGATGTAAGGATGGTCGAGGTCGACCCAATATCCCATCATCCTCGTCATCTCTTCCCAGTCCGTTTTGTATTTCCAGACTGACTTTTTACACTCCTCATTGAATTTCGCCACGCCGTACTTCACGATCTCATCTTTGTGCTTGAACCCAAGCATTTTTTCGACTTCGATCTCAACCGGCAACCCGTGCGTATCCCATCCCGCCTTTCGGTGGACCTGGTATCCCTGCATCGTCTTGTATCGGCAAATGAGATCCTTGAGGGTTCGGCTCATGACATGGTGAATACCGGGCCGGCCGTTGGCCGTTGGGGGGCCTTCATAGAAGGTAAACTGGGGTCGGCCTTTGCGCGACGTGATGCTTTGCTCGAAGATCTTGTTCTCATCCCAGAAACGCTGGATATGAGTCTCGAGCTCGTGGTAATTCAGTTTGTCGGAAAGTTGTTTGAACATAAACG
>CAYIBG010000197.1:2662-4209 GCA_964361365.1 uncultured Ignavibacteriaceae bacterium
TCATTTCATTCTCTTCACGACTTCTTTGAGGATGGCCGTCATTTTCGGTTCGGCCTTTTTTGCAACGGCTATCACTTCTTTGAGCGTCACCGGTTTCAACAGATCCGGAAAACATTCATCCGTGACAATCGACATGCCGAGCACGTTCATCCCCATGTGGACCGCAACGATATCCTCAGGAACCGTGGACATGCCGACGGCATCCGCGCCGATCGTGCGGAGAAACCGGTACTCGGCACGAGTTTCAAGGTTCGGGCCCTGCATCGCCACATAGATTCCCTTCTGCACCTTGATTTTCAAATCGTGTGCTGCTTGTTCGGCCAGAGCAATCAGTTCTTTACTGTAGGGCTCTGACATGTCCGGAAACCGCGGGCCGAGGGAATCGTCGTTTGGCCCTATCAAGGGATTATCTCCAAGCAAGTTGATATGGTCCGACATGATCATCACATCGCCTTTTCGAAAGAGCGGATTCAGGGCACCCGCTGCGTTAGAAATCAGAAGATTGGTGACGCCTAGAAACTTCATGACGCGAACTGGGAAGGTTACCTGTTTCAAGCTATAGCCTTCGTACATGTGGAACCGGCCCTGCATGGCGACAACTTTTTTTCCAGCAAGACTGCCAAACAAGAGGCGGCCATGGTGAGACTCCACCGTGGAGACAGGGAAATGCGGAATCCTGGCGTACTCGATAGCAACTTCCTGTTTTATCTCTTTCACCAACCCGCCCAGGCCGGTCCCAAGGATAATTCCGATGGGCGGCATGGATTCAGTTTTGGAGCGAATAAAATCGACCGCTTCCTGTATCTGCTTGCGGATCTCAGTCATGGGAGTGTGAAGGCGGGGATTACAGCTTCTTCAGAATCTCTTCAATCTCGAGATGTTCTTTTCCCGATCCCTTGGATGTGTCGCGCTTGGAAAGATCCTCTTCATCGATTTGCAGGGCGCGGAGAAGGTCAAGCTCGGAATTCAACAGAACTTTCAACCTGCTGATCGTGCTTTCTTTGCGCGCTTTGAGGTTGGCGATTTCTTCTTTTGCACGTGAAAAATCAGTTCTCGCTTTCTCGACAATCTGAGAGGCTTTCAATTCAGCTTCTTTGACAATGAGGTCAGCTTCTTTTCGTGAATTTTCAATTGATTTTCCGCTCGTTTCTTGCGCCTGCAGAAGTGTCTGCTGGAGTGTTTTCTCCATGCGCTTGTAGTCCGAGAGCTGGGTTTCGAGCTCGATCACTTTGTCTTTGATATGTTTATTCAAGGTATTCATTTCTTCGAGTTCATTGGAAAGCATGTCGAGGAACGTGTCCACCTCGACCGGGTCGTATCCGCGCAGAACTTTCTTGAACTCCTGGCGTTTGACTTCAAGCGGTGTAATTTTCATAAGGCCACCTTTCCTAGCTGAATTGAACCTGAAGTTTTTGTTTGGCTTGCGTCAATCTTCATTGAGGCTTATCGCAGTGTGTCGCAATAGCGATTGCGACAATCCGGGCTAACTGGTTTTTCGTTTTCCGAAAATCGCCGTCCCGAGTCTGACGATGGTTGCCCCTTCTTCA
>CAYIBG010000198.1:0-4205 GCA_964361365.1 uncultured Ignavibacteriaceae bacterium
GTGTCACGGCATGGGCGGCGAGTTTTCTCCTCAGCATTTTCGTTTGTTCGCCGATCGCCGAGATTTCTTCCTGTGAAAAATTCTGAATGCTGTGCCAGACACCATCGGCAGTTTTGTAATAACTTTGGTCCGCGTAGATCTTGATCCAGTCCGCACCGTAGGAAACTTGTTCTCGCACAGCCCTTCGCGCTTCATCGGCCCCCGTGATTTCCTGGACACCTTTGGGCATGCGGAGCTCCCAGGAATACGTCGAGTTGCTCAGGCCGTAGCGTCCGGTTGTGTTGATGGCCCGCGTTGCCACGAACATACGTGGCCCGTCGATGACGCCGTTGTTGATGGCTTTTTTCAGGTCGACATCCGCATACATGGCGCCTTCTGTTTCAAGGTCGCGGATGGCGGTAAAGCCGTTCATGAGCGCAGTTTTGCAAGCTCTGGAAGCTCGCAAAGTCCTGTATGGTGTAGATTCCTTCAGAAGCTGCTTGTCGTAATCCTCAGCAGTAATGTCGCCCTGAAGCAAAACGTGCGTGTGGCAATCGATGAGGCCGGGCAGCACGGTCGAGTTCGACAAATCAATGACCGTCGCACCGGGCGGAATCTTCTGACCCACTTCCTTAATCTTGTTGCCTTCGATAACGATGACGGCGTTTTCAATCGGCTTATCAGACTTGCCGTCGATAAGTTTTCCGCATTTGATAGCTGTCTGCTGGGAAAATGCCGCAGAAAAGATGACAAGGAAGGCAGCAAGGTGCTTCATAAGCTCTCCACGGAAATTGATGCGTGAGAAGTTCGGCGTGAATGCCAAAGAATATCCTCATTGAACAGTAAACAATCAAGGTTTGGTGCTGATGGCGGCTTGCCGCAAGGCCTCATCCAAAACGCGCTGATTCTCGAGTCCCTCACGGCCAGGAATCGCAGGGTTGGAATTTCCGAGAATTGAGTCTGAGAATCTCGTGACTTCATCGACATATAAATCTGGAACGACGATTTCTTCAACGGTTTGTTTCCCATCCTCGTTCGTGTCTTTCATGAGGATCGTGAGTGGAATCGTTACACCGCTGCGAGTGAAATTGATCACTGATAGAACGCCTTCGGTTCCAGCAACCTCGATGAATGACCTCCTGATCGGCGGAGCGTAGGAGCAGAAAATGGTCGCCAGCGTTCCACGGGAAAACCGAAGCTGAACGGAAACGGTGGATTCTGTTCGGGTTGCTGTCGGAGGCGGCTCAAGGTAGCTTTTCACCGAAACGACCTCGTCATCCAGAAGAAAACGAATCGTGTCGAGGCAGTGCACTCCGATATCAAAGAGCGGTCCTCCACCCGCGATTTTCTGGTCATAGACCCAGGAGCGCTGAGAGATTCGTGCGTTGTACACAAACTCGGTTTTGATTGCAGAAACAGTGCCGATCTGGCCTGAGCGAACAATCTCCTTCATTCTCGCAATAACAGGAGAAAGCCGGACCATGTGTCCCACCATCAAACGAACGCAGGCTTTTTCACAAACAGAGATCATCTGCTCGCATTCCCGCACATTCATCGCCATGGGCTTTTCCACAAGCACGTGTTTTCCCGCCTTTGCGGCCGCGACGGTTTCCCGACAATGCTCCGAGTTTGCCGAGACGATGAAAACAGCGTCAACGTCGGCGTAGGCAACGAGTTTTTCAACGGAATCGAATGCGTGGGGGATGCCGTATTGTGCCGCCTTCAATGTTGCGGCCCCGAGAGATCGTTTTTGGATGGCTACAAGCTCGGAGTTAGGCGATTCCCAAATCGCCGGGGCGATTGCGCGTTCGGCAAAATTACCGAAACCGATGATTCCGTATCGAATTTTCTTCATGGCAGATTAAAAAGATAGATGAAATCGTGAAAGAAACAAGAAGCTTCTTGTTTTTCTCTTGAAGGTTGTTATCTTCAAAACGCAGGATGTCATCAAGCGAAACGCGTACAATCTAATGGATGTCCGAAGGAGTAGCTCATGAGATTTTTGGAAAAGATGTATTGGGGATTAACGCTTCAACAGTGGCTGATAGCCGCAGCCATCATCGTGGGAAGTTATGTCGTCCTGACGATACTTTTACGTTTTGCCACGAAGAAACTAAGGAACTTTGCGAAAGGAACAGAAACTCATATCGACGACCTGATTGTCGAGCTTCTGAGCCGAACGAAGGTTCTGTTCCTGCTCCTGCTGGCAATGTATGTTGCCTCGTTCGGCATCACCCTCCCCAAGCCGACACAGCGGGTCCTCAATATTGCCGTGGTCATCGCTTTGCTGCTCCAGGCCGGACTCTGGGGAAACGCTATCATTTCATTTATTCTGCATCGCACGGTGCAGCGTCGGATTCAACAGGATGCAGGCAGTGCTACGATGCTCACCGTTCTCGGTTTCCTCGGCCGGATGGTCTTTTGGTCGGTCATCGTCCTGCTGGTTTTGGATAATGTCGGTATCAGCATCACAGGGCTTGCAGCAGGGCTCGGAATTGGAGGCATTGCGGTTGCGCTCGCCCTGCAAAATGTCCTGGCTGACCTTTTTGCGTCGCTCTCGATTGTTTTGGACAAGCCGTTCGTCATCGGGGATGCCATTGTCGTCGACCAATATCAGGGCACCGTCGAGCACATTGGCCTGAAAACAACCCGTGTGCGGAGCCTTTCCGGTGAAGAGGTTATCTTTTCCAATGCCGATTTGCTCAAAAGCAGAATCCGGAATTACAAACGCATGTTCGAGCGGCGGGTGGAGTTTACCGTGGGGATTTCATACCAGACGCCGGGAGAAAAACTTTCTGCGGTGAGCGGAATGCTCCGCGCAATAGTGGAGGCCGAGCCGAACGCCCGCTTCGACCGGGCGCACTTGAAACAGCTCGGAGAATTGTCGATGATGTACGAGGTCGCTTATTATGTTCGGAGTCCGGATTATAACCTCTCCATGGACATTCAGCAATCCATCAATCTGAAAATTCTCAAGAAGTTTCAGGAGGAGGGAATTCAGTTAGCCCATCCGACACGGACACTATTTGTTCAACAGCCACCGGAGTCTTCGAAAGAATCTCAGTAACAGAAAACGTCACTTGAAATGCTGGAGAATCGCGCCGCGTCCCTCATGTCCCTCTACTTGCTTCACTGACCAAATTTTTCGCATCTTTGCGATGCTTTGAAGCAACGAACTCAAAGAAAAACTAAGCGCGCAAAGACCCCATCGGCGCGACACGCAGTTTCGACTCTTCTCACCTCGACGCGTTTGAACGGAAAAAAACAAGACCCCCAACTTCTGAACCGATTGTATGAGGCGTTGCTGCTCCCCCGCCTCATCGAAGAAAAAATGCTGTTGTTGCTGAGGCAGGGCAAGATCAGCAAGTGGTTCTCCGGCATCGGCCAGGAAGCGATTTCTGTCGGCTGCACGATGGCGTTGAGAAAAACCGACTGGATCCTGCCGCTCCATCGCAACTTGGGAGTATTCACTTCGCGTGACGTCCCGCTCCGTAAGCTTTTTGCACAATGGGAGGGGAAAAAATCCGGATTTACAATGGGGCGGGACCGCTCGTTCCACTTCGGGGCGGCGGAACATCGGATCGTCGGCATGATTTCGCAGCTCGGGGCCATGCTCGGCGTGGCGGATGGCCTTGCGCTCGCAAGTAACCTCGACAAATCAAAAGATATTGCGCTTGTGTTTTCCGGGGATGGGGGGACGAGCGAGGGCGATTTCCACGAAGCGGTGAACGTGGCCGCCGTATGGGATTTGCCGGTGATATTCCTTATCGAAAACAACGGATACGGACTCTCGACGCCTTCGGAGGAGCAATTCCGTTGCAAGCAGCTTGTGGATAAAGCGATCGGCTATGGAATCGAGGGTATCCGAATGGACGGCAACGATGTCCTTGCCGTGTATGAAACCACGACCCGCATCGCCGAAAAAATGCGCAGGGACAGAAAACCGGTGATCCTTGAAGCTATGACGTTCCGGATGCGCGGCCACGAAGAGGCATCGGGGACAAAATACGTTCCGCCAGAATTTTTTAGCGAATGGAAGAAGAAAGATCCCGTGGAAACATTCGAAAAACATCTGATGGACAAGGGTCTTTTGAGGAAGGGAAGGGCAACCTCTCTCCGGGAAGAATTGAAATCGAAAATCGATGAAGAATGGGAGGCAGCGAACAGCGAGCCTCAAATCGTGGCAAACGAACCTGAAGAACTGCAAGATGTCTACGCTTCATCGA
>CAYIBG010000199.1:0-4189 GCA_964361365.1 uncultured Ignavibacteriaceae bacterium
CCCTTTTGACAAAGCTCGTGCTTGCAGACATGCCTAAAGGCTTTCTCAATGTACACCCCGCATACAACTCTGTCCTCATCTCGTTCGATCCATCTCAGACAGACCACAGCAGCGCGGAGCACATGATGAGAACCCTCGCCCGGAACAATCCGACATCTCCTCGTGAGGATCGCCTCGTGATAATTCCAACGTGCTACAAATCAGAATTAGGGCCGGATTTGCTAGAAGTAGCTCGCCATTGCGGATTGACCGAAGATGAAGTTATCCAAGCTCATTCCAGCGCCGAATATCTCGTTTACTTTCTTGGATTTACGCCCGGTTTTCCGTATCTGGGAGGCATGCCAACAAAACTGACGACTCCTCGTTTGGGTACACCCCGGAAGCATGTACTCGCGGGAAGTGTTGCCATCGGAGGAAGTCAGACGGGAATTTACTCGGTGGATTCGCCCGGAGGATGGAGAATCATCGGACGTACGCCCATGAAATTATTTGACGCCAACTTTGATCCACCGACGTTGTTGCGTCTTGGCGACCGTGTTCGATTTAGGGCCATTTCATTGGCGGAATTCGAAAATAACAACCTCGGTGAGCGAAAGCTGTGAAAGAAATTCATGTCCTTGAGCCGGGTTTTCTCACATCGATACAGGATCTCGGGCGCTTCGGGTATGCTCATTTAGGTGTTTCCGCTTCGGGTGCGGCGGATTCTTTCGCGCTTCGAATTGGAAATCTCCTCGTGGGAAATAAGGAAGAGGCTGCAGGATTGGAAATGACGCTCACCGGCGGGCTGTACGAATTTGCCAAACCGTGTTCTGTGGCGATCACGGGCTCACATTTCAGCCCGAGGCTCAATTCATCCGAAGCTCCCATGTGGAGGGCCTTCAACGTCGCCGCCGGCCAGCGGCTGAAGATCGGTGCCACACAAGAAGGCGCCCGATGTTATCTTTGCATTCAAGGCGGTTTTGACCTGCCGCTGACGCTTGGCAGTTACTCGACTCATTTGATGACATCTTTGGGCGGGTGTTCGGGTCGCGCTTTAAGAAAAGGCGATGTTTTAAAGGTTCGGTCCAGCGCTCATGCACTTGTTGAGGCGCCATCTGAAGATTTTTCTTCCTGGTATCAAAGAAATGTGCTCAGGGTGACGGCTGGCCTCCAGGAGGATTTTTTCTCCAAGGAAGAAATCGAAATTTTCTACGCTTCTTCATACGAGGTTGCGGAGGATTCCAACCGGATGGGATTGAGACTCTTGGGCCCCCAGCTGAAACATGTCGCAGGCAGCGAAATCGTCACAGAAGGTGCTCCGCTTGGAGCGGTTCAGGTGCCACAGAACGGCAAACCCATTATTCTGTTTGTTGAGCATCAGACGACGGGGGGATATCCAAAAATTGCGAACATCATCTCGGCAGATATGCACCGAGTCGGACAGCTTCGGCCCCGCGATGTCGTGAGATTTCGAAAAGTCTCTCTTGAGGAAGCCCGTGCGGCATTCTTTGACCGTGAACGATTGGTCAACTCGATTCGGCAACTGATCCAATGACTCCCGCCTGGTACAAATCCGTCACTCCTGTACAATGGAAGACGTTGATCGCAGCTCAGCTTGGCTGGATGCTCGATGCCATGGACGTTATGCTGTACGCGTTCGCACTGACCGCCATCCGCGATGAGTTCCATCTTGATTCCGCAGCCGCGGGCGGGCTGGCATCCGTAACACTGATTGCTTCAGCTTTCGGGGGAATTCTCTTTGGTGTGTTGGCAGATCGAATTGGCCGTGCCAAAGCCTTGATATACTCCATACTCGTCTACTCGATTTTCACGGCCCTCACGGCCACGTCGCAATCGGTGGCGCAACTCATTCTTTGGAGGATGCTGGTGGGACTTGGACTAGGTGGAGAGTGGTCTGCGGGCTCTGTGCTTGTTTCTGAGACCTGGCCGGCCGAGCACCGAGGTAAAGCAATTGGCCTGATGCAGGCGGGCTGGGCTATCGGATACACGTTAGCAGCGCTTCTAACTGCTTTGATATTGCCAACTTACGGGTGGCGCATTCTGTTTGCCGTGGGTGTTCTTCCTGCATTGCTCACAATTTGGATACGCCGAAATATTCCTGAGCCGGCTGTGTGGACTGCTCGTGCACACCGCCAGCAAAACAGTAAGTTCATGATTCTCGAAATCTTTCGACCTCCTCTTCTTTCGAAAACCGTTATTGCTTCGTTGATGGGAACGTGTGTCTTGTTTGCCTATTGGGGCCTTTTCACCTGGGTGCCGACATTCCTGTCAACTCCGATTGAAAAAGGCGGTGCCGGACTGACCATCGTTCGGTCGTCAACCTGGATCATCGCAATGCAAATCGGCGCTTTTTTCGGATACACGTCGTTCGGGTTCCTGGCTGACCGATTTGGCCGAAGATTCACGTTTGCAGGGTTTCTCATTTTTGCTGCAATCCTTGTCCCTGTTTACGGACAGATGGGCGCCAACGAAACGACTCTTCTTCTGCTGGGACCTTTCATCGGTTATTTCGGACATGGATATTTTAGCGTTTTTGGCGCCATGCTAGCCGAGCTTTTTCCCACGCACGTTCGGGCTACAGCGCAGGGGCTTTGTTACAATATTGGCCGGGCATTCAGCGCTCTCTCCCCGTTCGCTATCGGGTATTTTGCCGATCGGCAAGGAGTCGGGTCTGCATTGTCGTTGACGTCGGGATTTTTCCTGGCTGGCGGTATGCTTATTTTCTTTTTGCCGGAGACCAAGGGCAAACGGCTTGACTAACATCGATCTCAATTCGGACATGGGAGAACGGCCTACGGCGCTCGAAGATGGCACTGAAGAAGAACTCATGCGCTGGATAACTTCCGCCAATGTCGCATGCGGGGGTCATGCGGGGAACAAAGAAACCATGGAGCAGACGATCAGGCTCGCTGTCAAACATGGCGTTGGCGTTGGGGCGCATCCTGGGTTTCCAGACCCGGCAAACTTCGGAAGGCTCGAAATGAGCCTGAGCCCGGACGAGATTCGGTCAACTGTGTATGAACAGGTTCGCGCCCTCGCACTTGTGGCAAAAAAGGTAAAAGCGGATCTCGTTCATGTGAAACCTCACGGTGCTTTGTACACCGTTGCCGCAAAGAGCGCCTCGGTGGCGTCGGCCATTTCGGATGGTGTCGCCCTGTGGAGCCGCGATCTTATCCTGGTGGGTTTGGCTCATTCCATGATGCTTGTGGTGTGGACCAACCAAGGGTTTCGCGTGGCGGGAGAAGCCTTCGCAGACAGAGCTTATGAGCCTGACGGATCCTTAAGATCAAGGAAGTTCCACGACGCGCTGGTTATTGACCCTCAGAAAGCAGCGGAACGGGCTCTTCGCATCGCTCAGACTGGAATAGTAACCTCGGTAGACGGGTCGGAAATCACCGTCAAGGCAAAAACCCTCTGCATTCACAGCGATACGCCTGATTCACATCTGATAGCGAGGACTGTGCGGGAAGGACTTGAACAGGCGGGTATCAGTGTAAAGCCACTGATGCTGTTGGGTTGAATTATTTCAAATTTAAATTATTTAATGGCTTAGGGGAAGACAACATCATCAAAAGGGTTGCACCAATGTAAGAACTGCTGATTTGCTGTTGGACAAAATTATTACGAATTCAAACTATCTAATGGCTTCGTTGAGATAACGAACGAGGGGTGTTGTCTTTTCAAATACGCCTGCGACATCTTCTACAAAGCCTGCCTTCCGACACCTCGACTCGGGCCATGAAACCCCGACAAAAAACTGCTTAAGCTTCAACCACTTGATCATGGGATGATTCTCGTCGTATCCCTGGGGCACTCTCTTGAGCGTTTCGCCTTTGAGCTTGCCAAACAACTTCAGAAATTTCCGGTCGTTCACGATTTCTAGAAACTCATCCGACCGTTGTGAGATGGCCGTCCTGATCTTTTTCAACTGGCCGCTGTCCGGCATATAGAGCCCTGCCCCTGCGAATGTCTCCCCTGGCTCAATGTGCATGTAATACCCTGATCCCAGAAATCCCTTCGGCTTCCCCCGCAAAACAAAATGCGCGGCAATGTGCGTCTTGTACGGAGTTTTGTCTTTGCTGAATCGGATATCGCGATATATTCTGAAAATTGACCTTTTCGGGTTTACTTCATACTCGGCGGCAAATTGCGAAAAGTGGGGCTGCAAAGCGGCAACAAGAGACTGCAT
>CAYIBG010000200.1:0-4176 GCA_964361365.1 uncultured Ignavibacteriaceae bacterium
TTCCGATCTAGAATTGCCCGAACTGTGTCTTTAACAAGCACATGGGAATTTATTGAGGGTCTGCTGTCGCTTCGGATTGTCTTACTGACATTGTCGAGAATATGTATTCCATTGATTGTTCCAAAAAGAATCTGAGTTTTCTGATTCTCTGCAAAACAGTAAACGATGTCGATGCTATTCGTTCTGGCCTCTTCGGAATTGTTGTAAAAGTGCACAAGTTGTTTCTTAGTTGAATCGAAAACGTAAATACCATCCCCCGTTGTTCCAATCCAGAGCAATCCCTGATGATCTTCCCAGATTGTGTTGACACCCATGTTCTTTGTGTTTCGCAGGTTGAATCGGCGGAATCTTTCTGCAGGTATTTCCAGAACGCTTAAATCGCCATCCGAACTTCCCACCCACAGGTCTCCTGATCTACTTACGCATATTGCCGAAACAAGGTCACTTGGAATCGTCGTCGAATCGCTGGGAATCGACTTGAAGACCTTGAACGAGTAGCCGTCATATCGACCAAGTCCTCCTGATGTGCCCATCCAGATGAAGCCGCGCTTGTCTTGCACAACAGAGGTAACTACATCCGAAGGAAGCCCGTTTTCCACTGTGAGATTTTGAAACCGGTATTCCCTGACCTGAGCCGACGCTGGCCAGGGAATCACTGCAAGCAGAAAAAAAATCGAGAGAACCGAGCGAGGAACAGGGCGGAGTGTGGCAGTGATTTTCGGGTGAATCGCAGATCGGCTCCAAATCTCGTTATAAGAACGAGACCGGGAAGGGGATGCCATGTGGTGGTGAGTGCCTCCCAACCACCTGAAAGGAGAAAGTGGCGGAATCAACTCCAGAACTATGCGCCGATATTAACACTCCCGCTGGTCAATGTCAACCTGCGTTTCATGCTTGATTTCATTCGGTGATCTACATGGGTTGGTTGTTTCAAGCGAAACCAGTATTTTATCCGGGGTTCTTCTGCTGGTTTACATAAATTTCGCGCCGAAGCATCGTCCATCATTCATCGGGCTTGGAGGCTGGCATGAATCGCTTGTCGCTGTCGACGTTTCTTTTTCTCGCGGGCATTTTTTCACTGGTTTCCTTTCGTTCCTCTCTCGCCCACACCACACGCGGTCACAACGTTGTCGAAGCCGCCGCTTACAAAAGTCTGCTCAATAAAGGAAAAGGCCAGATCGCCAAGGCGCCCGACTACTCAGGCAAGGAAATTCTCGATTACCTGATTGGTATGCGAGTGCTTCGTGTTCCGCCGTGCTATCCCCACCAGGGCCAAAAGGAGTTCTGTAAAACGTACACTGAATCCGATTCCCTTGATTGGCTGCCCGTGGTCGGGTCGGGCGATATGGACGCAATTATGTACCGCCAGTTCAGTAAGAATGGCCAGTACTTCCACTTCATGGCGAGCCCCGGAGCGATTTATCGCAACCCCGAGGTCGACCCCCGCACCGATGCGCCTCGTGGACTTTCAGAAGAAGCGTATCCGATCGCCGTCCGTTTTATAACAGGAATGTACTATGAGATCCTCGAAAGAAGCGACGTTTCGAAAAAGTATTACCGCGATATCTACTCGCTGATTCACACCATTGGCGATTCTTATTCGGGTGCACACGCTGAGCGGGACACGAACGATTGGTCGATCATGTATTTGAAACCCTGGCAAGCGACGGCGTGGCAGCCGTATCTCTTCTACTGGTCCGGATGGCCCTACTTCGCATCGGATAAGATTCACTGGTTCCCCGAAGACAATCGCGATAAGATGTACATGAAAACTGACGTTGTTCCGGCAGCCGAAGTGGATTTCTACGATAAGAATCCCTACATCGTTCGCCGGGAGTACTTGAATTCCCGCGGAATCCAGGCCGCGAATGCCATCGAAGACCTTATCGTGATGACATTTGCGATCATGAAGGAAGCCGGAGATGACAAAGCGAAGCTCGAAGCAGCCGCAAACCGTGAGTGGCGCTGGTACTTGAATGAACATTTCCGCGGGTACACGGACACATTGACGGTGAACACGGTGGGCTTCGCGCCAGCGCCAGTCGACGAACAGGAATGGCGCCCGATGGTACAGATGGGTTTCCGATACAGGCGGGATGCGTTTTCAAACATTGATAATTTCATGCTCGCCATGAATTTCGCAAAACCGCCCAGCGTCGTCGACCCGTTCGGTTTCGCTGCGGGTTATGAAATCGGCAAACAGTACGTTGGCGGTACAAAAGAGCAGTGGGTGGGTTCCATCAGTTTTGGCTTGTATCTCTGGCATTACTCAGATGTCCTCGCCCTGGGCCTCGACCCCACGATTGCCCACCTGACGTGGGATGGCCATCAGCTCACCGTTGACCCCATGATTTCATTCGTACGGTTCGACGCGTGGTTATCTCGGCGTCTCTGGCTCAGCGTCGACGCTTTCCGTTATTCTTTCCTCCACGGTTGGAGGAAAAACGAGTTCTCACTTACTGCCGGAGTTGCCTTCAGCCGGGATGTTCCTTTCCATTGGAGCGACTGGCTGAGCGAGCCGAAGTACATGGCCTCCCAAGGTACTCCGGTCGGCGAACGGTGGGTCAATCCTGAACTCGATTCTCCGTTGCGTCTCAACCCGAACAAATATGGGCTCTTCCACCCTTTCGGATACGGTTTCAATGAACAATCCGGACACATCACGATATCCCCGATCGGCTATACGTTTCTCAGGGACATCGACCGCGAAGCAAAGTTTTCAAGATGGTCCTACGGTTTGTATCTTGGGGCTGGAGGGGAACATGATTACGATAACGTCTGGATGTTTCTGCGTGCAGGCCCGGTTCTGCGTTTCAAGCTTATCCCGCTAATTGCTCTGAACCTCGAGCCTGTTACGCCACGGTATGCGATAGGACTTTCAAGAAATGCCGGCGGATACTTCGATGCCGACGCCACTTTCGGGACGGTGTTTATGCTGGGAACGTTCGACATCAATCTCGAGCTCGTCCGTTTTTCCTACAGGCAGAAAAAACTCGATCAAAAGTGGGTTGCCGGCTTGAGATTTGGAATCCTAAGAGAATAACACTTATTTTAGTAAGGCATCATATGAAGACAATCCTTCAACTCTTGTCTACGATCTTTCTTCTGACCTGCATCTCAGCGGCTCAGCTCAAGATCGATCTCAAAACACCCGTTCAGGACAAGGAAAAACTGAAACTGGCGAAAGCTGGCCTCGGCGCATTCCTTCGGCAGGCAGATTGGGCGCACGTCGTAAACGTGGGAGAAGACTACTCCGTCTGGATCAAGAACCTGAAGAGAAGATTCAAAGGAAACATTCTGCACTTTGAGCTTGACCTGGAAATCAAGTCGGCTGCCGACCTGACATCAGGAAAACCTGTCAGTGTCCGACACATCAAAGACTCTGTTGACCTCGCAGCAGCGGCTGAACTCAAGACGTTCGAAGCCAGGGAAATGAATAAACTTGTCGAAGAACAACTGACAAAGAACAACAAGTTTAAGCCGGTATCAGCGGTGGTCGGGACGGTGACAAACGTTCCTGTCGCCGGTGGGATTGTGGAAAAAGGGCTTGAGTACTTTGGTGTCGACCTCGAGTCGAAGTTCACGCCGGATCAGGCCATTGAGGGAATGACGCTCGGCGCGGTTATGATGATTCACCTGAAAGAAATGATCGACGCAATTCCCCCGAAAAAGAAATGATAAGCAGGCTCAAAAAATTCCGGCCATTTTTCGTAACCGTTGCAGCGGCGTGTGTACTTTCTTTCACGTTTGTGGACTGTGGATTCGGCGTCTGGTTCCAGGAGGTTATTCTCACAAGTTCTGTGAAAAACCCGAAGCCAATCCCGCCGTTCACGGTCCCGCCCAAAAACCCGAATGTCAAGTACCTGCAATTCCTGGCGATCGGGGATCCCGGGACCGGCCGATCGGGCCAGCGTGATGTCGCCGACGGCATGGCGCGAAAAGCGGCTGAAGACCCCGTCTCGTTTGTACTCATCCTTGGCGACAACTTTTATGCTTCGGGCGTCACATCTGTGACGGATGCGCAATGGGTCGACAAGTTCGAGAAGATGTACGCTCACACGAGTCTGCAAGTACCTTTTTACACTGTCCTCGGCAACCATGATTACTATTCAAACCCGCAAGCCCAGGTGGAGTATACAACCGTGAGCAAGCGGTGGAAGATGCCGGCACGGTATT
>CAYIBG010000201.1:0-1245 GCA_964361365.1 uncultured Ignavibacteriaceae bacterium
TTTGTAGCAAATGTCGCCGACGGCAACTAACTTGTATGCTGGGGCGTCTAATGGAAGGCTGTTTTGATGGGTTTGAACATGCCTGAAGGGGAAGAGGATCCACCATTTTTTGGAATCCTCGTTCAGACTCCATCAAAATCCCTTCAACTATGACTTTGGAGGCGACTGGTGAAAACAAAAAGACTCTTCGTCATTGTCGGTGTTAGTCTCGCCCTTCTCATTCCCGCTTGGTTGTTGTTCCCCTCATCCCAACCCGAGCTCGATTCTTCCGTCATCGTTCCCGCCAAGCGAGGCCGCTTTGTCGTTTCCGTGATAACCACCGGGGAACTGCAGGCGAAAAAGTCGATTGAAATCAAGGGTCCGGAAATGGCGCGTGCCGCAAACATCTGGCAAATGAAAATCTCCAACCTTGTCGCTGAAGGCACTGTTGTGAAAGTCGGTTCATTTGTGGCAGAATTGGACCGGTCCGAGATCGCTCAAAAACTGAAAGACTCGGAACTCTCTGTTCTAAAATTTCAATCGCAGTTCGACCAGGCCATCCTGGATAGTGTCCTGGAGCTTTCCAAGGCCCGGGATGAAATAGTCAACTTGCGTTATACGAGGGAGGAAAAAAAGATCGCCAAAGACCAGGCGCTCTACGAAGCGCCCGCAATGAAACGTCAGGCAGAAATCGATTATGAGCGAGCACAGAGAACCCTTGAACAGGCGCAGAAGAATTACAAAACCAAACAAAAGCAGTCGGTCGCCAAAATCAAAGCCGTTGATGCCGATTTGATGAAAGAGAAATCCAGAATGGACATCATGGCAAGAACGCTCGGCGAGTTCACCATCAAGGCGCCGGCGGACGGCATGGTGATTTATGCGCGTGAATGGAACGGCAGGAAAAAAGTCGTGGGCTCAACAATCAATTCGTGGGACCCGACTGTTGCGACCCTTCCCGATTTATCGGTCATGGAATCGATCACCTATGTGAACGAAGTGGATATCCAGAAACTCGCAGTCGGGCAGCGTGTCGAACTGAAACTCGATGCCGACCCCAACAAAAAGTTGACAGGCAAGGTGACCCAGGTCGCGAACATCGGCGAGCAACGGCCGAATACCGATTCGAAAGTATTCGAGGTGAAGATTCTTGTCAATGAATCTGATACAACGCTTCGTCCCGCCATGACGACGAGCAACATCATCATCGTCTCGACGCTGGAAAACGTCTTGTCCGTCCCCCTGGAAGCGGTCCACCCGGAGGGC
>CAYIBG010000201.1:1345-4171 GCA_964361365.1 uncultured Ignavibacteriaceae bacterium
GCCTCGGTGATTTCCATGCTCGCGATCGGACGGGGAGCCCAGGAGGAAATCCTGGACCAAATGAAACTCCTCGGGACCAACAATGTGATTATCACACCCATCGTTGAGCAGGAAGAGGGCAAGGTCGAAAACGCGAGCGCAATGGAGCAGGCAAAATTGAAAAAGAAGTTCACTTCGGGGCTAACGCTCGACGATGCAGCCGCTATACGGGCGACCATTCCGAACGTCGAATTCGTAAGTCCGGAGATCGTGGTCGAGACGACAGTACTCAGAGAAGGCCTAAAAAGAACAGGGAAACTTGTTGGTGTTGACTCGACGTTTTTCAGGACGACGGATTTCCGGGTTGTACGCGGGAGCGGTTTTGCCTCCATGCACCTCCTTCATTCCGCTCCCGTCTGCATCATTGGATACGGTATTCGAACGAAATTCTTTGCGCGTGCCGACCCGATCGGCAAAGAAATCAAGTGCGGGAACCTGTGGCTCACGGTCGTCGGAGTGCTGGAAGAGAGAAAAATAAGCAAACAGAACATTCAGCATCTGGGCTTACGGGACTACAACATGGATGTCTACACCCCGGTGACGACCCTCCTCTTGCGGTACAAGAACAGAACCCTCGTGACTCGCCAGGACATTCAACTTGCATCGCGTGCCGGGCAATCCGGCAACGATGGTTCTGAGGACAAGAAGAAAAAGAACTATCATCAGCTGGACCGTCTCGTCGTACGAATCTCGGAGAGCCGTTTCGTGCCATCCATTTCCGAAATCCTCACGCGCATGCTCCAGCGCAGGCATAACGGCGTCGTGGATTACCAGGTGACGATTCCGGAAGAACTGCTCCGCCAGGAGCAACGAACGCGTCAAATCTTCAGTATCGTGCTCGGAGCCATTGCATCGATTTCCCTGCTCGTCGGCGGCATCGGCATCATGAACATCATGTTGGCTTCTGTCCTGGAGCGTACGAAAGAAATAGGAATCCGTCGCTCGCTGGGTGCAACCCGAAAAGACGTTGTTGTCCAATTTCTCAGCGAAGCCGTGGCTATTAGTTTCACCGGTGGATTCGTCGGCGTCCTCGTCGGCACGGGGTTGAGCCTCGGCATTCAACGGTTCGCCGGAATCCTCGCCATGATGTCTGTCGACTCCGTCATCCTTTCGTTCGTCATTTCAATAACGGTAGGGATTGTTTTCGGTATTCTCCCGGCAAAACGGGCCGCCGAACAAGACCCGATCGTGGCGCTTCGGTATGAATAGCGGCTCTCTGAAACTGGTCTCTTGTGGTATCCTGGTGGGAGCCAATCTCTCTTTTGCCCATCCAACCAGCGATTCGTTATCGGTCACTCTTGACCTTTGCATTCGCATGGCATTGGACAAAGGTCCGGCTATGGTAGCAGCGCGTGAAGCGTATAAATTCGCGTTTCACTCTTATGAAAGCTTCCAATCAACATCGTATCCACAACTCAGACTGCAGGGACAGGCGCCGGGATACCTCCGCTCGATTTCCTCCATCATACAGCCTGACGGCACCGTTATTTTTGCGCCGCAAAGCCAGGCAAGTTCGTCGCTGAACCTGGCTTTAACACAACAACTTCCGTTCACCGGCGGAGAAATCTCTGTTTCTTCGGGACTCAACAGAATCGACCTGCTCGAAAGTCAGACAAGATTCTATCGGTCTACACCTCTTTCGCTGACATACCGCCAGCCGATTTTTCAGCTCAACACGTTTCAGTGGAACGCCGAGGCACAGGAATTGCGCATGACGATTGCGGAACGGCAGTGGCAGGAGGCCTTCGAAGATATTTCGCTGGAGGTGACGAATAGGTTCTTTGAAACGTATTTGTCTGTCATGAACAAGTGGAATGCAAACAACAATGTGCAGATCAACGATACCTTGTATCAAATATCGATTGGACGGTACAATGTGGGGAAGATCGCAGAAAACGATTTGCTCCAGAGTGAGCTGGCTCTTTTGAATGCAAGGACCCAGCTTTCCAGTGCCGAAATCGCCGCTGCACGGGCGATGAAGTCACTGGCGTTCCTCATTGGAGTCCCCAAAGAAACCCGGCTCGCCCTCGTACCGCCGGGCACGACGCCTTCGTTGATGCTCGATCCCTTGGCGGCCGCGGCTCATGCGAAGAACAACAGAAGCGACATGGTTGAAATGTCGTTGCAGACGCTCACCGCACAGCGCAGCCTCACGGAAGCGAAGTTGAATAGTTCGTTCAGCGCAACACTGACAGCCAATGCCGGCTTAAACCAGCGCTCAGAAACGGTCCCGCTGGCATACCAAAACCTCCTGGACCAACAGCAATTGAGCATCTCGTTTGAAATTCCTCTGGTTCAGTGGGGCGGTGGAGCGGCCGCCATCGAGGCAGCGATGTCCGAACAACGGCGTGTGGAATCCGTTGGACGCGTCCGGGCAAACAGCATTGAGGACGACGTGGTCAGCCTGGTGATGAGCCTTCGCCAGCTCGAAAAACAAGTCGGAATCTCAGCCAAGGCAGATACGATAGCACAGCGTCGGTTTGACGTCGCGAAAGATCGGTACCTTATCGGGAAAATCGACGTCACGAATTTGTTCCTTGCTCAGAACGAGAAAGACTCAGCACGCCGGGCGCGCATTCAGACTCTCTGGGATTTCTGGACTGGCTATTATCGTCTTCGAAGGCTCACACTTTACGATTTCGAGCGCAACGAAAGGATTCGGAGCCCCCAGCCGATTTGAGAATACCGTTTGTCATTCTGAGTCCGCATTTTGGACGAAGAATCTGAACAACTCTGAATCAGACTCCTTGTTCCACCCATTGGGTTGCAGTCACTTGTTAACAGCTA
>CAYIBG010000202.1:0-4161 GCA_964361365.1 uncultured Ignavibacteriaceae bacterium
CCATCGCTGGCGACAGGCCCACGAGGGATCCTTTGTATGTAGTGCTTCTGTTTTGGGCAGGATTGAGACGCGTATCCTTTGCCTCGTACTTTGTGCCAAGATTAAACCAGATACCCATTTCCCCTGCTACATTAGGCGTGAGAGCATATCCGACTGCTCCGCCTAATTCGAAGCCAGAGCCGAAGGAACCATAATGATACTTGAAATCGTCACCTGCAGCGGTCTCGGTTCTATCCCTGTCGATTTGAATCCCACCTAGACTTGCGGCATATCCGACACCCCCCTTGACATAGAGTTGAGCTTCAGCGTTGGACTGTACGAGCATCGAGGTGAAAACGACGCCAAATAGAAGATGTTTCATAGTCTCTCTCTTTCGATAAGTGTTTATCTAATTCTATTTGTTTTGGTGCAATTTTGGGTCAATTTGGCATGTTTAGAATTTGATACTCTCATATTCCAGCATCTTGCAGAAATTCTAGCCTCTATTAAGACGAGAAATCACCAGATGTATTTTTCGTCCAGACCCAGCCCCGCTCCGTTATTGGCTTTGGACGGGAAGTTTGTTCGCTTCCCAATCCTTCCAGCCGCCAAAGAAAATTCTGACATTTCTAAAACCTAATTCCATCAGTTTTTCGGCGATTGACATACTGGAATTGCATTCCACCCCATCACAGTAGGTCACAAGAAGTTTGTCTTTCGGGGTTTTGGCAAGTAGATCTTTTTCTTTGACAAAATCTTTCAGTGGAATGTTGATTGCACCGCGAATGTGTCCTCGGCGATATTCATGAGGGTTTCTTGCATCAATGAACAGACCTTCCTTAGACTCGAAAAACGTACGTGCTTCGTCCAATGAGATCATTGCCGGGGCAAGGGCCGCGAGCTTCCTGAGACGAGATGAGGATTGAGCCTTTTGTTGAAAGCCGTCCTCCAGAGCGATGGTTCCGAAGTGAGTTATCGTAGAAACTGTGATGAGCATGAGAAGGTTGGATCTCACAGTGTTTTTTCCCTTGGGCTGACTCGTTTGAGGTAAAACTGTTTCTTACGACAGTACATAATTGAAAAGGCGCCTTGCGGCGCCTTTGTCTTTCGCTGAGGCATCTTGAGGGGACTTAATCATGAACGGACGAGATCAAATCACTCGTACCACTCAAGAACACCATAGTATCTTAGTTTTGAGAGGTTTCTAGCCTTAAATAAGGCATCACAGCTGTAAGCGATCTTCGCGCCGACTGACCCTGTTCCTTTAAGGGTTACGTTGGCGGCCCGGCCTGCAACAATAAGGCCGCCGACGATCTTTGGCGTTCCGGTCGACGTGAAGTCGACAACATTGTTTTTTCCATACACGACTATGAGACCTTTAAAGTCAATTCCACCAGAAAACTGAACGTTTCCGTTGATTGCGAGAATCCCGTAACCCGTGAAACCTCCCGTGAATTTGATGGCGAAATTCGTGTCCTCTCCGGCATTTACCACAGTGATCTTGGGAAATTCGGCCGTGCCATAGGTTCCTCCTGAGTAGGTCCCCGGAGTGTTGATTGTCGTGTCTGCATTGCTCGTGTATTCGTCAATAAACGCACTTGGATCCGATGTGGTTGTATCGATTTTTGTCTTGGGATTGCCGAAAATATTCGAACTCGCGTTATATGCCTCTGCCGAATCTGTCGAGTTCATCACGGCAAAACCCGGTTTGTCGCCGGTGAAGCTAGGGTCAGGGCAATCACTGTCCAAATTCGTTCCCGAGGAATCGTAGTTTCGACCATCGACACCCGCCTGCCCTGTCATGTTTATGTCGATAGGCGATGCACGGATGCTGACTGCGCCTTTCACTGCCGGGAACGGCTTCGTCGATTTGAGAAGCTTTGTCTTCATGAGATAACTCGTGTCAGCGTATACTCCGTTGACATTCAGCCACATCGTGTCGCCACTCTGCGTCGTCGATGTCGTGTATGTCCCTCCATTGAAAGAACCTGAAGTTGGCGGAGTGTAGTTTGGGATGCCTGGATTCATGTCAATGTAGCGCAAGCTTCGCTGAACTCCTGTTCTTGCCAGATTTCGCGCCATGCTGTAGTTATAATAACCGACCTGCGATTCAGTAAGCAGGTTGGTCGCATTGCGAATGTTCATAGAGATAAACCCAGCTGCCAGCCCGAACCCCATCACAACAAACATTGCTGCTCTACCCATAGAAAGTTATCCTTAATTTTGAAAAACGTTAGTAGTACAAGCTATTCAAATTCCTGGGAAACAACAATTTTTGCCATGAAATCGCCGCCCATTGCGTATCAACTGCCGTGACAGTCGGTTCGGGGGCCTCGACCCGAAAAGAAACATATATGCCCTTGATCTGCGCGCATGCGCTCTCCGTGGTAATGGGCATAGGGATGGGCCTGAATAAGGAATCAATATAATGGAGTTTGAATTCCACCAGCCCGAAATTCTGTTTAATAGTGCCGCTTCCGGTCTCGCGCTCCAAGGGGAAATCGCGCGGGTTAAACGTTGCTGACAATTCTGAAGTAGAAAGGATACGGTAACGAACGTCGTCAATGAAGTGACGATTCTCCAGGTCAGATCTAAATCTTAACCGGGTAGAATCGGCATAGATTATTTTTTGGCCGGGAACCCGATGGCCAATCTTGAGAAAATCCCATTCGATCTGTCGAGCAAGAGAAGTAGCATTCCCCTGCGTGATGATGCTTTGAGTGTTCAGATAAAGAGTGGTGTTAATGTTGCTTTGCACACGGGCGATCGTGAGTATCAGGATGCCAAAAATCAGCATCGAGGCTATATAATCTAACATGATATTCATGCGTGACCTCTATTGGAAGAACCTCCGATAAACGGCCAGGTCTTTCAGCACGACCGAAAGAACGACCCCAGCCTGATTCTTCGACAGATTAAACTGTGTGACAGTAACGCTGACTCTTTTTTGGTTAGTCCTGTCTGTGGATGTGCTGTCGGGTGTGGTTTCATTGACATATTCGATGATGACATCGACATCGAAGTATCCCATTCGATAGTCATAGACTTTACGCCGGTACCCGTTATAATCATCAACATCGTCGTAATACGCTTTGGATCGAAAGTCGTTGAGAATTCCGCCGTTGTCATAAGGCTTTGTTGTGCCCCCAAGATCGTAGTATGCACTATCCACCCACGTGATGGGCGTTTCGCCGGCTTCCACCAATGGACCGAACGAAGCAGCAAGGGTCATGTCTAACGGTGAATAAATCTTAACACCTGTTGTTGTTCGCTCGTCGAATTCTTGCGTGGTGATTTCATCCATGAGGCTCTGGGCAATGGATAAGGCTGTAAGATTGGCCTCCATTTCCAACCCGATTGTTTGCGTGGATAGGAGAGTCTGATTGATACTGAGAGCCAGCAAAGAAAGGAGTACAAAGGCTCCAAGTATTAGCATTGTTTGACCCATGATTTTCCTTAAGTATTACCAAGATTTACAATCGTCACATCAATGAAAGCTATTTTCGGGAACCTGTCTGTGATGCGGACGACAAACTTGTTGAGCAAAAATACATGACTTGACACTCAAAAGCAATGCCATGGTCTGAATCAAGGAAATTGAAGCTATTTCGCATGTCTCAGAGGAATTGGTAAGCCAAAACAATCCCGAAATGAGATTTCGTTCCGTTTTTACTTAGAAACGGGAACTGATTAAGTTCCATTATTAACCATTTTTCGGTTTCTTGCTGATTTCGCGGATTCTTGGTTGTTTACCTTTCCGTCAACGAAATGCAATTCACCGAAAATAGTCTTAAATTTCGATCAACATTGGGTAAGTTCTTCTGATTTTTTCGGAATAACGTGGTTTCCTGAGCTAACCACAAACAGTGCATCCCAAATCCTGAGTAAGGAGAGCTTTATGACGTGTCCATCGTGTAACCAGACAGCATCTTCTTTCCTGCGAAGCGCCTTTTCCTTACAGGGTGTTTCTTTTTCCAAATCTATACAAGGTTATTTCAAGTGCCAAAATTGCGCAACGCTGCTGCGTCTTACCAGCTTTGGCAAGCTATTCTGGCTTTTCTTTGTTTCGACGGCTATCGTATTAGCTCTGTTTGTTCTTTTGGTTCCACGCATCTTGTCAATCTTTGGTGCCGGAGCAACAGAAGTAATTTGGATCATTCTTGTGTTTTTCACAGTCTTTGT
>CAYIBG010000203.1:0-4151 GCA_964361365.1 uncultured Ignavibacteriaceae bacterium
TTCTTGGAAAGGTGGAATGTATATGTGTATCGATATCAGAAGAGAGGTTGCATGGATGTTTGTGGCAATCAACTTGGTTGCTGCAACGTGCGCTCGCGGGCAGTCTCAAAGTCCATTCGTTTCAACCTGGCAGGGCGCGCTGGATGTGGGCCAGACCAAGCTCCGTCTTGTTCTGAAGATTTTCGAGTCAGGAAAGGATTCTCTCAAGGCGTCCCTGGACAGTCCTGACCAGGGAGCCTCAGACATACCGGCAAGCGGCGTGAGGACAACGGGGGACTCTGTTGTCGTAGAGTTCAACTCTATGCTTGCGAAGTATGAAGGCGTTCTTCAGCAAGACAAGAATTCTCTTTCCGGGATGTGGAAGCAAGGAGGGGCCGTACTTCCTCTCACTCTTGCTCGTTCCAGCGACGTGCCCAAGCCCCGACGGCCGCAAAATCCCGTCAAGCCTTACCCCTACGTGGAAGAAGAGATCGCTTACGAAAACAAGAAAGGCGGAGTGAAACTTGCAGGCACCTTTACGAAGCCGGCAAAGGGTGGACCATTTCCGGCCGTCATTCTCATCAGTGGGTCAGGTCCCCAGGATCGGAACGAAACAGTCTTTGGCCATTCACCCTTTCTTGTGCTCGCTGACTATCTGACGCGTCGCGGGATTGCTGTACTCAGGGTCGATGACCGCGGCGTTGGAGGCTCCACGGGAAATGTCATGCTCTCCACAAGCGATGATTTTTCCGGAGACGTGTTGGCGGGAATCGAGTATCTCAAGCAAAGGAGCGACGTGCGAAAGAAGCAGATAGGTCTTGTAGGTCACAGTGAAGGAGGGATCGTCGCTCCCATGGTCGCTGCGAAGACCACTGATGTTGCGTTCATCGTATTGATGGCCGGAACGGGTCTGCCGGGTGACCAAATCCTTCTTCTGCAGACCGGCTTGATCATGAAGGCGGCAGGCTTGAACGATGAGAGCATTGAGAAAGCCAGGGAGCACAACAATCACGTCTACGGGCTTGTCAAATCGAACAAAGACAGTGTGTTGTTATCCCAACGACTTGGCGATTATTTGATGTCTTCATGGTCTCATTGGGGAGAGCAGTATGAGAAACAAGGAATCGAGAAGGAAAAAGCCATAGAGGCTCTGGTTCGTCAAGTGACAACTCCATGGTTTCGGTATTTTCTGACGTATGACCCGCGTTCAGCTCTTCAGAACGTGAAGTGTCCTGTTCTGGCGATCAATGGCGAGTTGGATGTGCAGGTCGCTGCGAAAGAAAACTTGAGCCAGATTGAAGCGGCACTTAAAAAAGCGGGAAACAAAAATGTGACGATGAAGGAACTACCGGGGTTGAATCATTTGTTCCAGACTTCGAAAACGGGTTCTCTCAATGAGTATGGGTCCATCGAAGAGACCACTTCTCCCGAAACGCTGAAAATCATTGGAGATTGGATGGAACTTCGAACAAGCAGGTAAAGCGAATCCTTGTGACAAATCCTGCATCCAACAGAATGGAAACCAAAATCTGGACTGAAAGGAGCCCCATGGTTCAACACCTGACGAAGAAAGATTTTCTAGAAAAAATCTTCAATTTCGAGGAACACAAGGAATGGAAATACGAAGCCGAGCTTCCATCGCTGATCGATTTCTGGGCGCCATGGTGCGGACCCTGCAGGATGTTTGGGCCGATCATGGATGAACTTTCAGCCGAATACGAAGGCAAGGTCAACTTCTATAAGGTCAATACAGATGAAGAGCAGGAACTTGCCGGTGCCTTTGGAATCAGGAGCATTCCGTCTCTGCTGTTTATCCCCAAAGATGACAAGCCGAAAATGGCAGTCGGGTCATTGCCGAAGACTTCTTTGAAAGAAGCCATAGACCGCGAACTTCTCGGAAAGAAAATACTCACACCGTCTTGATCTGAGAAAACCTCCCGAAGGCCTTTGTAGACTTCCGTAGTTTGCCTCGGGTTACATCGTAAACTTGGGAAGTCAGCCGCCTTACTTTAAGAAGGTTATTTTTCCCTTGTTGTTTTCTCGGATTTTCTTTATCATGCAATTGTCAAAATCACAGTACACCGTGAAGTCCCTGAAGAGATTTTCGGGGGACGTAGCCACGCATTTACGTCGCAATTCGATTGATCCGTGTTTCTTTTTCGTGGACAAATCCCACGAGAGTCGGCATCGCAATCGTAAGCGAAGCTTGTGGTCAGTCTGCCCCGGGCAGACTCTCGTGTACAAATATTCACATTTTCAGAAAGGATTTGTTCCATGGAAAAAGGAACAGTCAAATGGTTTAACGGGGCCAAGGGTTACGGCTTCATCAAGCGTCAGAGCGGCGAAGACGTCTTCGTGCATTTTCGGTCGATCGTCGGCGAAGGCTACAAAACGCTGAATGAAGGCGACGCGGTCGAGTTCGAAGTCGAACAGGGGCCGAAAGGCTACCAGGCGACCAAGGTTCAAAAGATATAATCTGGCGTCAAAACGGCAACCCCGGCCAGCAACCTGACCGGGGTTTTTTCTTTCGAGAGGAATGAGTACATGCAAAAAGGCACAGTGAAGTTCTATAATGATTCCAAGGGGTTCGGGTTCATCAAGGCCGAGGATGGCGAGGAAGTTTTTTTTCACAAAACCAACGTGAAGGACACGGGTTTTCGCAACATCCTCCGTCAGGGGGACGCGGTGGAATTCGAGATGAAGAGTGAACAGCGCGGGAAGCGAGCCATCAGCATCGTGCGCGTGTAGCGCCAGTCAGGTTTCCCGTGTCTTGATTTCACAAAGAGTTCCAGTTACCTTCGTTGCAGAAACCGTGCGACGATCCGGCAACATATTCAGTGAAGCGACAGTCATCGTCGCTTTTTTTATTTCCTTCCTCTCATGAGCGCTCAGGTTCGAGTTCGATTCGCCCCAAGTCCCACTGGCTTTCTCCATGTCGGCGGTCTCCGGACTGCCCTCTATAACTACTTGTTTGCGAAGCGCCAAGGCGGCAAGTTTGTTCTCCGCATTGAAGACACCGACCAGACCCGCAAGGTGGAAGGTGCTGTTGAGAGTCTCATCGCAGCACTTGATTGGTCGGGTGTGCATTATGACGAAGGGCCACGCAAGGACGGCGGTTTCGGACCCTATGTGCAATCAGAGCGATTGCCGCTGTACCACAAACACGCCCAGCAGCTCATCGAGCGGGGCCAGGCTTATTACTGTTTCTGCACCCCGGAGCGGTTGGATCAAGTCCGGCAGAAGCAGATAGCAATGAAACTCCCACCTTCGTATGATAGACACTGTCGTGATATTCCTCCAGAACAATCTGCAATGCAGGTGGTGGCCGGCGAACAGCATGTCATACGCATGAAGGTTCCGATGGGCGGGGAAATGACGTTTGAAGACCTGATTCGCGGGAAAGTCACAATCGCTCACAAGGTGCTCGATGATCAGGTGCTGGTGAAGTCCGACAAGTTTCCGACATACCATCTTGCCGTTGTGGTGGATGACCATTTGATGGAAATCAGCCACGTCATTCGGGGAGAAGAATGGCTTTCCAGCACGCCCAAGCACATTTTGCTCTACCATTATTTCGGCTGGAACTTGCCGCAGTTTGCTCATCTGCCTCTTCTCCTGAACCCGGACAAGACCAAGTTGAGCAAACGCCAGGGCGACGTTGCGGTGGAGGATTATCGCTCGAAAGGCTATCTGAAAGAAGCCATTGTGAACTTTGTGGCATTTCTTGGATGGAATCCGGGTGATGAGCGGGAGATTTTCTCACTGGAGGAACTGATAAAGGAATTCTCGCTCGAACGAGTGGGGAAGTCTGGGGCCGTATTTAACGTGGAAAAACTCAGTTGGATCAACCAACAGCACATCAGGCGAAAAAGCGACAAAGAGTTGGCCGAAATGGTGAAACCTATTCTGATGCAAAAAGGGATCGAAGTTTCAAACGAGGGTTACTTATTGAAGGCAATTGCGCTCATGAAAGAGCGAGTGACGCTCGTACAGGATTTTGCAGAATTCGGTTCGTATTTTTTTGAAGAGCCGAAGGTTTTCGATGAAGCCGGCCGGCAGAAGCATTGGGAAGTAGAGACAAATCAGAGAATCTCTGCTCTCGCGGACGAGCTTGAAGCGCTGAAAGATTTCAATCATCAAAATATAGAAACCGTTGTCAAGGCGCTGGCTGA
>CAYIBG010000204.1:0-317 GCA_964361365.1 uncultured Ignavibacteriaceae bacterium
CTCTTGCTTTCTCCCCCCCAATGACAAGGCAGACGTCAAAATCGCTCTCCGACGTCTCAGTCTTCCTCACAACACTTCCAAAGAGAATGACGCTTTGAACTTGTTTTCCCAATTTCGCTTTCAAGACTGTCGAAACCTTCTGCATCAGGTTACGTTCGAGATTCAAGAGCGGAAGAATCCCCTCCGCCACCAGAACATGCTCGCGATTCAATGAGAATCTATGATCCCGACCGCCAACCAATCGGATGACAATTCCTACTTCTTCGAGGTTGCTGAGCGCCTTCAGGCAGGATCGGTGACTCATCCCCGCAAGCCGT
>CAYIBG010000204.1:327-4123 GCA_964361365.1 uncultured Ignavibacteriaceae bacterium
AAGACTCGGTGGAACACCATTATTTCCTCATATGTGAATGGATACTTTTGTATCCATACGGATACTTTTGTATCCAAAGATACTGAAGGCCACAATAAGGGTCAAGTCAAAAACATTGTAAGAATAAGTGTTATAAACAAAAAACCCGACCGAGGCCGGGATTTTCTTGTTTTACCAGCACTCCTGGTTACAGTACTACTGATCCTTTCATCCTCGCTTCAGCAACCCTCCTGAAAATCGTCAGAGCGAATCCCTCACGCATACGTCAGCGCTTCCTCTGCTTCTTTCCTGACGATATAAGCGCGATCCCACTCGAAATTCTCATCTTTCCCCAATATGAGAAGGCACGTGGACTTGAACTTTGTTCGCTCATCGAGGGAAAGATGTTTGTATTTTGCGAGTTTCCCCAGACTGCGAACAGCTTTTGATCTGATGCCAGGGTTCGGGTCAGCAAGATTCTTTTGCAGCCTTTCAACGCAAAGGCGACGCTCTTGTTCCGGAAGATGCGACGGTGGAACGGACTCCGCAAACTTTCCAAGTGCTCGAGTCGCAGTGTCTCGAAGTTCCAAAATCGGAGACTGGGCGGCTTCGAGAGCCAGAGGTAAGGCTGCTACGATCCCAGGTGATTTTATCTTGCCTAACGCATAAAGAATGAATGAACGGCGGGCATGATCTTGTGACGAGTCGTATTCCATTATGAGCGGCTTGACGGCATCAGCCCCTATACGACCCAGCGCATGAGCAACCGCCATTTGTGCTTTCAGGTCGCCTGCGTCCAGTTTTTGCGTGAGAATAGGAATAATCGACACCCCAAATTGTGCGACAATGGAAATTGCCTCGTCAACGAAGGGAACGAGATCGGGTTCGTCAAGTGGGTCAATATAGAAAAGGGCCGATACAATTTCCAAAAGAGATTCTCTTTCTGTTGAAGTAGCCTGTGAAATTTCTTCCTTCACGAGCACCAGCCCCCGATGTATTTCTTCGGGTTTTGTACTGCTTAACAAGGTCTTGATCGTGTTCATTGGTTTTCCTGCCATGGCGACCTCGTGAATCCCGACCTCTTCATTTACTCGTTTCCTTTACCGAAATGGCGGATGAATGCTGCGACGTACGTTCGCTCAATGTTGGTCAATCTCTCACCCCATGAGGGCATAAGCACAGATTTGTTCACGCCCCTCCCGCCTTGACCGATCGTTTCAAGCAAGCGCTCATCGCTCAAGGCATTCATGTAGCGTGCGTCGGTGAAATCTCTTGGTTTTGGGTCGAGATTAAATGCGTTGAAACCGTCTCCCTTCCCCTCTGTGCCATGGCAAACGGTACAGTATTTTCCATACAAATGCTTCCCCTGGCGTTGCTCGTAACTGAGCGACTGCAGTTTTCCGTCCGGACCAGAGCCTCGCACAACTTGAATTGTATCTTTGGCCGCCTCAGTTTTCTCACTTTTGTTGGAACAAGCCAGCAGGGTCAAGAGAATGGTCGCTGTTAATGCGGTTTTCATTGTAGAAGCTTCACTTTAAGCTCATCAGAAAGGCCGTCAGGGCTTCCACCTCATCGTTGGCCATATTATTGTTTGGCTCGATGGCTTCGGGGTTGAGAGCTTGCGGGTTTCTTAACCAATGAATGATCCAGCCAGGTTTTAGCCTCGAACCAACTTTATCCAATGCCGGACCGACGTATCCTCCTTTGAGATTGATCTGATGACACGCCTGACAGCCGTATTTTTCGTAAAAAAGGATTTTCCCTTTTGTGATCTTCGTTTGATCGATCTTGATTTGCTGTTCGAGGCTGTCAGCAATAAAAACCTTTTCCATGTAATCGAGTATCACTTCGATTTCTCTGTCATCCAGGAAGAGATTCGGCATCCGCTCGGTCAAAATCGGCCTAAGTGAGTAGGGAACTTTGAAATATTTCTTAATCCAGTTCCTTTGAGCCTGACTGGCCTCAAGCGTCAGATCCGTCGCTACCAGCCGCCCGCGACCGAACATCGTGTGGCATCCAAAACAAGCCAAATCGTCAACAAGCTGGCCGAAGTCTCCCTGCGGCGCATATGTGCTGGACGGTTTGGGAAAGACCTTGAGTTCCTCCGGGATGGGCTCTTTTGTGTTGCCCAACAATGCCACGGCAACAGCACGCGATTCTTCATCTGTAAACTCATACTTCGGCATTTTCATTGTCGGCAGAAACACTCGAGGGTCTTTCAGCTTTGTGAACAGATACAGTGGAAGCGTTTGTTCAATGCTGGCCTTGCCAAAATCAATTTCGTAGAGTCTCTTATCGCCGATGGTGACAAGCTCCGGCCCCATCTCCTCCGCTTTCTTCATTCCGCCAAGTTCGTGACAGCCGCTGCAATTGTATTTTTTGAAGAGCGCCAAACCCTTCTCGTAATACGCCGGGTCAGGAGTGCGTGCGGGCGCCTCTTCCATTTCATAGTCAATAAATTCACTTTGCATGTAAGCCGTCACCGCTTCAAGTTCTGTCTCCTTCAAACGGTACCTCGGCATTTCCACGCCCGGCTGGAGCCGCTTAGGACTCTTGAGATAGTTATACAGCCATTGTGGGCTTACTTTGCTGGCAACTTTGCCCAGGTCAGTTGCAACGTAGCCGCCCTTTCCATTAATAGGGTGACAGCTAATACAGCGAGCTTCGCGGAAACGGGTTGATCCAAGCTCAACGAACTTATCCCGAGCAGATGGTGAAGCAGAAGCTACGCTTTGGGGGGTCGGCTCAAGCGTCGCCTCCGACGGAAACGATTTGAACGTCATCAAGAAATCCGCCAGCAGATTTGCTTCCTCATCCGAAAGAAGAAAGTTCGGCATTTTGGTCTTCGAGAAATAGGTTCTCGGATCCTTCAACCAATGCACAAGCCAGTTTCGATTTACCTTCGAGCCAATTCCGTCGAGGCTTGGAACCCACTGTTTTAAATACCCTTCCAGCTTGTGACAAGCGACGCAGTTGGACTCTTCGATAATCTTCCGACCTAACGTGAGAATCGGAGCCTGGGGAACGTTCGCTTCTTTGTGGCACTTGCCGCAGGCCGCCTCCATGTATTCCTTGGGGTAAATCGGCCTATCCCAATATTCAACTCTCCCCACCGATTCCTTAAAAGATGTGGCTGAACCCTGGCCTTCATGACATATCGTGCAACCAAGCTCTTCAAAATCGTGATAGATTTGGGGATGCGAACGGAAGGGCTCCTTGCTTTCTACGAGGGCCTTCTCCTTCAAACCCAGGTGGCACGTGACGCAACGATCGATCCTATCCAGTTTTCTGGCCCAAATCTGTTTAATCCCGATGTCCGCGGGTTTGATGCGTTGCGGCATCTCGCCGGCGAGACGGTTGTATTCAAACTGATACCATTTCCACTCACGGAAAAAGTCCTTAAGTGGAGATATGGCAAGCACAACGAGAAAAACGACGCTTGATAACGCAAAATATATGCTTCCGTTTTTCATGACTTTTCAGATTGTCGCCGTAATTTTAATAGATTCCTTCCCATGGCCACGTCCAACTCCATTCTGGACCTCGAAACAACGTGCCGACGGCTGTGAGCACAACGACGATGACCACGAACCATGTCATGATCCACCACGAAAGCGGTCGTGAGCCAAGCCACCCCGCGATTCCAGTCTCCTTCCTTGAGAAATACGGGATAAGCATGCATCCCATCACGAGAAGCGTGGGAATGAGCATGGCGTAAACCCTGAAAAGCAGAAGTACGAGAGAAAGAAAGCTCCCGGCCGTTACAAGTACGATGAAGGTCTGTTTGACGTTTTCCTTCCACAATCCCTCGCGTTTG
>CAYIBG010000205.1:0-4044 GCA_964361365.1 uncultured Ignavibacteriaceae bacterium
AGGCCAACGGCGCAATACGCATACGAGGATATGAAGTACCTCATGAACGACGTGCCTTTCGGCCCGCTCATTCGGAACATGCATAGGTGGGGAGCCCACGCGATGGTTCTCACAGTGATGCTTCACATGTTCCGCGTTTTCCTTACGGGTTCTTACAAGCCGCCCCGGCAGTTCAATTGGGTTGTCGGTGTGCTGCTGCTTGTGCTGACCTTGCTGCTGAGTTTCTCCGGTTATCTCTTGCCGTGGGATCAGCTCGCGATCTGGGCGGTGACCGTCGGAACAAATATGGCCCGGGCAACACCTCTGTTGGGACATGAAGGACCATTTGGGCCCCAGCTGGGAATGATGCCAGACAACGATGTGAGATTTGTGCTTCTGGGAGGGACGGAAGTAGGCCCACCGACGCTCCTGAGGTTCTATGTGGGACATTGTATTTTCCTGCCTATTATCGCGGCGATTTTTATGGCTGTCCATTTTTGGAGGGTCCGAAAAGATGGTGGAATATCTGGGCCCGAAACACCAACGAAAAACTGAGTAATTGTTAGACTGGGCGCATGGAACAATTTCTTGAAATCCTCACCAAGCCGGACAACATCCCGATTGTGGGTTTGCTGGTGAGTGTGATTTTCTTCACCTGGTTTGCCTTGAAAAAAGGACGGCGAAATGACGCTCAGGGATTTCCAGTGGAAGCGACCATGGATGACAAAGTCCAGGTATGGCCATACCTGGTCCGCGTCGAATTCCTGGCGACCATTGCGGTGATGGCGGTCCTTTTGATCTGGTCCATCACCCTTGATGCTCCATTGGAAGAGCCGGCAAATCGTGCCCTCACACCGAACCCATCGAAAGCTCCCTGGTATTTTCTTGGATTGCAGGAACTGCTTGTCTATTTCGACCCGTGGATAGCCGGCGTTGTACTCCCGACTCTCATCATCGTCGGGTTGATGGCAATTCCATATGTCGACATCAATCCGAAAGGGAACGGATACTACACGTACAAAGAAAGAAAATTTGCCATCCTGACTTTTTGTTTTGGCTTTCTTGTGTTATGGGTATTCCTGATTTTTCTCGGCACTTTCATGCGGGGTCCGGGATGGAACTTCTTTCTCCCCGGAGAAAAATGGGATCCTCACTATGTGGCAGTACTAACAAACGTCGACCTCTCAGAGTACATTGGTATAGCGACGAGACTCCCCGACGGCTCGTTGAATCCTGTCGCATTTGTTTTTGGCGCTGTTTGTGTTTTTGGGTTCTATTCCATCGGCCCTCTGTATTGGCTCAAGAACCGGAAGACAGAGTTGTTGAAGAAGCTTGGGTTGACCCGATATGCAGTCGTTTCATTCCTGTTTGTGTCAATGATGGGGCTCGTGGTGAAAATTCTGCTCCGGTTGGTGCCTACCTTCATGGGCATGAATCCTGTGAAATACGTCTGGGTTACTCCTTGGTTTAACGTCTGATATCACCGCTCGCAACCACTATGTTCGAAAAACGTTCAAAAATTCCTGTCGAAAAGCGTAATTATGCGGTCTACTATATCGTCTTCAGCGGAATTCTCTTTCTGGGCACCGTTTGGTCTGTGTTGGATGAGGTAAGAACCCGCCGTCCCTGGAAAGAATACCAGACCGGCTATTATGATCTCGCTGCTTCAAGGCTTGATTCCTTGCACCAGTTGGCTTTGCAGGAAATCGATTCAGCGCAGGTTGTTGAACTTCGCAACACTCTTGACTCCGCACTTGCAGCTCTTCAATCTACTGAATACCAGACAGCACTTCCCGAAAAGAGAGAGCTGAGCAAGGACCTCGACATCGCGATTCGGGAATGGCGATTCGCAAGGAGTCGATCGGACGCAGCGTATTACCAGTACCAAAAGGCAAAACTTGAGGGAAGGGATGCGACGTCGGCGAAAAAAGAAGTCGATGAACATGAGGCCAATGTGGCGAAGTTTTTTCAGGAAAAAACCGAACTGGAAAGCAGGGTTTCGACTCTCGATGTTGTGATCAACAAATACAAAGATGTCGTCACAAAGGCACAGGTCGAATTACACGCAGTGTTTGCAAAATCAGAAGGTCTTAAAACGAAATCGCAAGCAACACTCTCGTCTCCGATTGTGATTCATCAGGTAATGATGAACGATTATGAATTGACGCCTTTCCAGGAAATCAAAGCGCGCATCGATCGTTGCCAGACTTGCCATACGGGATGGAGAGACGATCTGATGGAAGAGGCTCCACAGCCTTACCGAAAACATCCGGCACCGGAGCTTCTTGCGAAGCACAATCCTGAATCGTTCGGATGCACACCATGCCACAGAGGCCAGGGACCTGCACTCACGCCCGGTTTTGCGCATGGGGATGCAGACTACCACTGGGAAACCCCCATCCTCCGTGGTGTTGACGTGTATGCAACGTGCAACGCCTGCCATTCCAGCGAATCAGTCCTGAAACACGCAAAACCTCTTGTGAAAGCAAAACAAATTGTCGTGGAGTCGGGATGCTATGGCTGCCACGAAATCAAGGGCATGGGGGAACTTCCGAAAATAGGCCCGCCCCTCAACTCGCTCACGTCAAAGGCGCAACCGGAGTGGATTTTCAGGTGGGTACGGAATCCAAAAGAGTACAACCCATCGACACGGATGCCGAACTTCCAATTTTCCGATGAGCAGGCAGAGGCCATCACGGCCTACCTCGTGAACATTGGTAGGCAATCGAGTTTTCAATTGGAGCGCGGAAGAGGGTCCTATACGGGTGGAAGTTCATCGCAGGGTAAATTGCTTTTTGAAAGCGTGGGCTGTCAGGCTTGCCACACCGCAGGAGAGGTCGCCACCGTGCGCGAAGCTCGTGGAACCACGTATGACATTGCGCCGGAGTTAACAAGAGTCGCCGGCAAGGTGAGCCCCGACTGGATGTTCGACTGGGTGAAAAACCCGCGCCACTACAATGCTGAAACCCGCATGCCAAGTTTGCGGGTGACGGATTCCGAGGCGAGGAATATTGTCGCCTATTTGACGACTCTCAGGGATAGCCGGAAGCTTGACCAGCCGAAACTGGACCTGGCCAATCCAGAGAAAATCGCGAGGGGCGACAAGCTCATTCGCGAGTATGGTTGCGCCGGCTGCCATGCGATCAAGGGAATGGAGAATGAGGGCAAAGTGAGTGTTGAGCTTTCTGATTTCGGTCGCAAGAAGTACGAGCAGATGGATTTCGGGAACACGCACGAACTGGGCGAACATGATAGCGTTGACTACAGTGAGAACCCCGATGGCACTGTTTCAGTGAAACACTCGTGGGAGGGATGGGTCTACGGGAAGTTCAAAAACTCCAGACTCTACCAAACCGAGCGGATTGCGCAGAAAATGCCTGTGTTTTCGTTCAACGATGAGGAGATTCGGCTCATTCGAATGTTCCTGGTGAGCATGACGAAGGACGTACCTCTTCCGGCTTATCAACGCCCGTTCGACAGGAGAATGCAGGACATCGAGGCCGGCCGACGACTCACGTTGAATTACAATTGCATTCAATGCCACATGATGGAAGATCGCGGAGGATACTTCCTCGCGAAATTTCAGGAAGCCGCCCAGGGCCCTCCTCCTATTCCGGAAAGTCAGGGCGCCAAGGTTCAGGAGCAATGGCTGCACAGTTTCCTCAAGAACCCAACAACGATTCGCCCATGGCTCACAACGCGTATGCCCACTTTCAGCTTGACGGACAATGAGATCAGCAAAATCCAAAAATATTTTCTGGGGACGTCGAAACAGGAATTCCAATTGCGGGATTATACCGAAACCGTGATCGAACCGAAGTACCTTGCTCCGGGAAAGAGGCTTTTCGAAATCTATCAATGCGCAAAATGCCACCCTTCAGGGGGCAGTATGGAAGGAATTACAGCGTCTTTCCTGGCTCCGGATATGGCAAAAGCCTACACGCGGCTCAAACCGGAGTGGATTATCGAGTGGATGAAAGATCCATCGAAGCTTCAGCCGGGGACCATGATGCCCGCCTTTTTCACCCCGGGGGAACCTGCGCCTGATCCCTCCATCCTCGGTGG
>CAYIBG010000206.1:0-2498 GCA_964361365.1 uncultured Ignavibacteriaceae bacterium
CGTGTGCTCTTCCGATCTAATCGTCGTGAAGGAGCACGCGTTCCCCCGCTGTAATTGCGTCTTTGTGGATTTCAATGATATCAGTGCCGTACTCAAGTGCATATTCCTGACGCACTGTCTCTGCAGGAAGCTTCCCCCGTTTTCTTATGGGTACAAAACCGGTTTCCAGTTTGACTGCCAGCGCCGACCCGATAATGAACCCTCTCGATTCCACACCGACCACCTTGTCAATTTTCATTCCCTTGTATTTCTGGTAGAATCTTTCGACCACCTGGCGAAGGGCTTCCCCGTCTTTGAGCAGCGTTGTAATATCTCGAAAGACAATCCCCTTCTTCGGAAAATCCCGAACGCTCCGGATGTATGATTCGAACCCTTTCAGAGCCTTCGCCACAGGAGAGTCACCACTTGATCGGTTCTTTTTTCAGGAACGATTCTATTCCGCGCTTGCAGTCATCGGTCATACGGGTCAAAGCGTTCAAATTGGCTGCGTAATCCAATGCATCGCCCGTTGACATTCCGTGAATTCTGGAAAGTAATTCCTTGATGAGCCCCATGGACGAAGAACTGCACTTGTCCGCCAATGACGTTGCCAGCCCCATCCCCTGCTTTTCGAGCTGTATAGCGGGAACGACTTGACTGACAAGCCCCATCTCAAAAGCCTCGTCCGCTGAAACGGTGTTTCCCAGCAATGTCATCGCCCTGGCACGCGCTTCGCCAATCCTCCGAATGAGAAAAACCATGACGATGGCAGGAATGAACCCGATCCGGACCTCTGTATAACCGAATCTCGCCGTTTCCTTGGCGGCAAGGATGAAGTCGCACACGGTCGCCAGCCCGCATCCACCCGCCAGAGCCGGACCCTGGACGAGTGCAATCACGGGTTTACGGTGCGTATAAATCTGGAGAAAGAGCTTCATCAAGTTCGACGAATCCTGCTGATTCTGGTTGAAGTCAAATTTGGAAATTCGCTGGATGTAGGCCAGGTCTGCGCCCGAGCAAAACGACTCGCCTTCCGACTTCAACACAATGATTTTGACTTCGGAATCCTTCTGAGCAGCAAAGAAGGCCGAAGAAAGCTCGGCCACCATGGAATCATCGAGAGCGTTGTGTTTTTCGGGCCGGCTTAAGGTGATAAAGCCGACTCGCTGCTGAATGTCGTATTTGATGCGAGTGTAGTCCACGTGGGTTGCTTTGCGGCAGCGAAAAAGTAGCAAGAACCCTACAGAAATGCAAACAAAAACCCCGACCGTGAGGCCGGGGTTGTGGGTGTTGAGTTCCTTCTGTGAGCCCTCTCACGCATCGTAGTAAAGCATGAACTCGTACGGGTGAGGCCTCAGCTGCATCGGCTTCACTTCCTTTTCCATTTTGTATTCAATCCAGGTCTCGATGACGTCTTCGGAAAAGACATCGCCTCTCAACAAGAAGTCGTGGTCTCTTTCCAGTGCGGCGAGCGCCTCGGCGAGCGATCCGGGGGTTGACGGAACATCGCGAAGTTGCTCGGGACTCATGTCGTAGATGTCTTTGTCCAGAGGCTTGCCCGGGTCGATCTTGTTAATGATCCCGTCCAGGCCTGCCATCAACATCGCAGGGAAACCGAGATATGGATTACATGTTGGGTCCGGGCAGCGGAATTCCACTCGCTTTGCTTTGGGGTTCGATGAATACATTGGGATCCGAACTGAGGCGGAGCGGTTTCTCTGGGAATATGCAAGATTGACAGGTGCTTCAAACCCCGGCACAAGGCGCTTGTAGGAATTCGTGGTCGGCGTGATAATGGCGCAAAGAGCCGGTGCATGTTTCAGAAGCCCGCCGATGTAGTACATTGCCATTTCACTCAAACCGGCATATCCGCTACCGGCGAACAATGCCTTGCCGGACTTCCAGATACTCTGATGCACGTGCATTCCCGACCCGTTATCCCCGAAGATCGGCTTGGGCATGAACGTCACAGTCTTGCCGTGTTTTTTTGCCACGTTTTTCGTGACGTATTTGTAGGTAAGGTAGTTATCTGCCATTTTCACCAAAGTGTCGCGTTTCATGTCGATTTCGGTCTGCCCGGCTGTGGCGACTTCATGATGATGCACTTCAACATTAATCCCGACGGATTGCAGCGCCAGAACCATTTCGGTCCTGAGGTCCTGCAGACTGTCAATGGGGGAAGTGGGAAAATAGCCTTCCTTATATCTCGGTTTGTGCCCGAGGTTCGGCTGGCCATTGGTCCCGCTGTTCCAGGCGCCTTCGCTGGAATCGATATAGTAGTATCCGGAGTTCTGCGACTGGTCGAACCGGATGTTGTCCAGGATGAAAAATTCCGGCTCAGGCCCGAAGTAGGCGGTATCACCAATACCGGTGCTCTTGAGATACGCTTCCGCCTTCTTGGCGATATTCCGGGGGTCACGCGAATAATTTTCTCGTGTGATGGGGTCTGCAACATCACAAATAAGGCTGAGGGTCGGGGCTGCGGTGAAGGGGTCGACAAACGCTGAATCGGGGTCCGG
>CAYIBG010000206.1:2598-3994 GCA_964361365.1 uncultured Ignavibacteriaceae bacterium
CCCGAGGCCTTCACTTTTGCTGTTGGCATAGCGCTCCTTTGGGTTAGATGGTATGAGGTTATTTGTGATTGTGAATTTTGATTCGCATTGATTCCTTTGCCGTCGAGAGCACAATACTCGATGTCGTTTTCGTGATCCCGCTCCATGATTGAATTCGGGCGAGCAATTTTTCCAGACTTGCGGTATTCTCCGTTCGCACTTTCAGCAGATGTGTTCCGTCTCCCGTGATTGCATGGCATTCCAACACTTCTTCCATACTGTTGGCATGTTCCACCAGGGATGGGAAGTGCTTTGAGGAGTCGACCGTCACAATGACAAATGCGGTGATGTCTTTGCCGAGCAGCTTGTGGTCGACCTTCGCAAAATATCCTTTGATGAACCCTGATTCTTCAAGCTTCCGGAGGCGTTCGCTCGCCGCCGGGAGTGAAAGCCCGACTTTTTCTGCCAGTTCGTTTCTCTTTGTCCGACCCTCTTTTTGAAGGATTTCGAGGATGATGACATCCGTTTCGTCGATCGAATGTGGGGATTGCATAAACTAAGTGGATAAGGGAGAAATGCCTAACTTACTAAGGAAATACCGTTCGAATACCTTGAAAGATAAGGTACCATCCCGTTCTTGTCAAGACTTTTTTTCAGAAAATGCGATGAGAAACAGAGGAGAAACTCGTGAGAGGGGAATGAAGAAATCAGTCTGGTTTGCGTATGAACTTGATGGATCCTTCGTAGACAGTCATCTGAACCTCGAAGTTCCTGTCAAGTACAACGAGATCGGCATCTTTTCCGACGGCCAGAATGCCTTTTTGGTGTTCAAGCCCCAGAACCTTCGCCCCGTTGAGCGAAGCCATTCGTACAGCGTCTGTCAACGGCACATCAACCAGTTGGACCATGTTTTTAACGGCTTGCTCCATCGTCAAGGTGCTGCCGGCGAGAGTCCCGTCTTCCAGGAATGCTTTTCGGTCCCGGACGCTGATTTTCTGATCCATAAACGAGTAAGGACCGTCCGGCATTCCGCAAGCGCGGATTGCATCGGTAATAAGCAAAATACCGCCCTCTCCCTTGATGCGATACATGAGTTTCATGACAGCCGGGTGAACATGTATTCCATCAGCAATCAGTTCCACCTTCAGTTCGTTTTGCAAAAGCGCAGCGAGGACAACGCCCGGTTCGCGGTGGTGGAACGGCCTCATGGCGTTGAACATGTGCGTGACGTGGGCTGCACCGTTATCGATGGCGTACAGAACCTCCTGGTACGTGGCCGCTGAATGTCCGATAGACAGGACCACCCCGTTTTGCGCCGCTACTCGCATCACCTGGTCCACATTTGGCAATTCAGGTGCGATGGTCATCAGTCGAATGAAGCCTTTACTGCGGTCATAGAGTTTTTGCCAGCTCTCGA
>CAYIBG010000207.1:0-3986 GCA_964361365.1 uncultured Ignavibacteriaceae bacterium
ACCCGATCGTCCAGGCCACAACCCCCGGTTTGACCACAGGTCGGAAAGGAACTGTTGTCACCGATGACCGCCAGCGCACGAGCCGTAAGGGTGTTTTCGCCGGTGGCGATCTCTCCCGGGGCGGCGCGACTGTGATCCTGGCGATGCGGGACGGCAAACAGGCAGCAAGCGCAATTCACGAATATCTGACAACAGGAAAAAACGGCGTAGAAGACGATTCGCCGTTATACGCAAATCCGCATAGCACCATCATAGCGTAACCCGGCTTGCGAGGCATGCGTTGTCCCGGCGGCAAATCAACGAAGGATTCACATAAGGGTTTCCACACCGGTCGGTAATCGCCATGAAACCGGACGCATTGATAATCTCACCTCGCTTCTTCCTTCTTCATCGGCAGACTGCACTCTTCATCAAACCTAGGAATCAAACCTGGAGAACTTTATGGCAAAAATGCATGATCTGTTAAGATACCTCGACTCCAACAAAGTCGAATACCGGGTGGTGGAGCACTCTCTAGCCTATTCCGCGCACGAAGTCGCAGTTTCAACTCTGGTCCCCGAGCGTGAGCTTGCGAAAGCCATTCTGGTGAGTGTTGACGGTCGATTCTGGATGACGGCGTTAAGGGCGGACCATCGCGTGAACACGCAAATGATAAAGCGCGCCTTCGGGTCCAAACAGGTGCATCTGGCTCATGAGGAAGACCTCGGAACCCTCTTTCCCGACTGCCAGATTGGTGCCATGCCTCCATTGGGAAACCTCTACGGCTTGCCTGTGATGGTGGATGAATCACTCGCCGAGGACGAAGAAATCGTGTTTAACGCGTGCACGCACACCAGAGTCATTCGAATGAAATTCAAGGATTTCAAGGAACTCGTCAAGCCTGTGATTCTGCAGCTAGCAGAATCTCCGTTCAAGAGAGAAATGGAGCTTTGAACCCGCTTCAGAACCCGACGTGAAAACCAAGAAGGATAATCGAGTCGCACATGAAAGGGGACATCCGCTGCGAAGTCTTGGCAGGGCTCTGACACTTTTGTGGGGGTTGATCTGGGCTTTGTTTGGCCTCTTGTCCGGATTGGGTGAGGGGATGGATGTGGTCGGAACAGTCGTGCACGTCACTGTTCCGGGTCTGATCTTCCTCGCGACAGCACTTCTCGCCTGGCGGTATGAAAAGCTGGGAGCAGCGGTACTGTTGGCCGAGGGTTGCATTGTGGCCATTAGTTATCCGCTTGTGTTTCGGGCCATGTCAGCATCAACAGTCATCTTTGTGCTTCTTACGATGGCGCTGCCTCCGCTCATTGCCGGGCTCCTGTTTCTTCTGGATTGGAGGAAATTTCATGAAGCTGCGGCATGACCAAAGCTGACGTTCCGAGCGAAGTGGAATGACGCCGAAAGAACGTGTAAAGCGGGCGATGGACCTCGGAATCCCCGACCGGGTTCCGCTCATGTGTCAGCTAAGCATCGGACATTTCCTCCAACAGCTGGATGTCTCTCCCGCCGAATTCTGGTACGATGCCAGCACATTTGCTGACGGATTGATTGAAATGCGGTCGAGGTATGACTTCGACGGTATCCTGGTCAGCCTCCACGGACACAGCCCGGCGTGGCGGTCGCTTGTGCTCTCCATCCAGGAGACCCCAGACGGCGAAGAAGTGCTTCTCGAAAACGGACAACGATCGATGCATCCGCACGACGAATTGCCTCAAGTGAAGAATGGCCGCGCACCGCAGCCGTCGCTTGAATCCTGCAGAGTGGAGCAATTACCCGAAATGCTCAGCTACATCCCTGTTTCGCAAGGTCTTCACTTTGAGATTTCGCCGTCCGAAAGATTTCAGGTGTTTCACCTCGTCAAGGAAAAGGCCGGCGAGACTTACTCGATTCACGGTGAAGTCACCTCGCCATTCGACTACTATCTCGACCTCTTTGGTCTTGAGGAAGGCTTGATGGGGCTGATTGATCAGCCGGAAAAGGCTCGCCTGGTTTTGGCCCACTTTGCGAAATTGGTGAGTGAACTTGCATCGGACATGTGCGCCACAGGAATTGATGCGGTAAAGATTTCTTCACCGTTCGCTGGGGCAGGCTTCATCTCAAGTCATTTCTACAGAGACTTCGTGATTCCATTTGAGAGAATCGTTGCACAGAAAATACGAAGGATGGGAGTTCACGCTTACACTCATACGTGCGGAGCCGTCGGGGATCGATTGGAGCTGATGTTCGAATCAGGTGTCAGTGGGATCGAATGTCTCGACCCGCCCCCTCTGGGTGATGTCGAGCTTGAAGAAGCGAAAAAAAGGACACGTGGACGGGGGTTTATCAAGGGAAATATGGATTCCGTCAACACGCTCTTGAAAGCAGATACAGAGACCATTCTTGGAGATGCAAGAAAGAGAATTCAAGCAGGAAAGGAAAACGGAGGCTATATCTTTAGTACAGCTTGTTCTGTCGCTCCCTGCGTGCCACGCAAGAACATGGTGCTACTCAGAGAGGCGGTTGAGCGTTGGGGATAGACCAAAAACTCGAGCAACTTGCTCAATCTCTCATTGAAGGAAACCACCTCCTCGTCGAGCGGCTGACAGAAGAACTTCTGCATGAAGGGGCGGCTCCCCACGTCATCCTCGACAAGGGTTTGATGCCCGGGATGGATGTCGTCGGGAGGCGGTTCAGGGAAGGGGAAATCTTCCTTCCACATGTACTTGTCTCTGCGCGGTCGATGAAGGCCTCTATGAAGATACTGGATCCACTTTTGGCTCAGAGCTCTTACAAGGCAAAGGGAAAAATCATGTTGGGCACGGTGCGAGGAGATGTCCACGACATTGGAAAGAACCTTGTGGGCATTATGCTGCGGGGGGCCGGATATGAGGTTGTGGACGTCGGTATCGGGTGTTCCGCCGAGCAATTTGCCGAACTTTGTGAACTGCACAAACCGGATGTTCTCGGTCTTTCGGCTCTTCTCACAACGACCATGATGTACATGAAGGTTGTCGTTGAAACTCTCGCAACTAACGGAACGTCAATTCCGGTTATTGTTGGCGGAGCTCCGTTGAATGAACGGTTTGCGCGAGAGATAGGAGCCGCCGGCTATGCACGCAACGCAGCCGACTCCGTTGGCTTGGTGAAGTCGGTGCTGTCCGGAGAAAAGCTCTGATGACCATCGCCGACCTTCTGACAATGAACAAACCTGTGTTGTTCGATGGTGCAAATGGAACAGAATATCAAAAGCGCGGACTAGCCCCCGGCGTGCCGCCTGAATTCTGGAATCTCGACAGACCTTCTGCTGTGAAAGAAGTGCACAAAGAGTATGTGTTGGCGGGCTCGCAAGTCATCGAAACAAACACATTCGGCGGGAACAGAACACGGCTGCGGGTGGCCGGGCTCGAGGATAAAATCAAAGTTATACACGAAATAGCTGTTGAACTTGCCTTGTCAGCCGCCGAGGGGCGCGCAATCGTGGCAGGCTCAGTGGGACCACTCGGCGCTCTGATAGAACCGTTTGGCGATATCTCTCAGCAGGAAGCGCGGGATATTTTCGGCGAACAAGTCCGGCTGCTGCTCGGCGGCGGGGTTCAGTTTGTGATCATTGAGACAATGATTTCGCTCGACGAAGCAGTCCTGGCTCTCACGACAGCTCGGGAGGTCGGAGCCGAATCCGTTGCCGTGACGATGACGTTTGAACCCGGCAAGAAGGGCCCCAGAACGGCTTTTGGGGAAACGCCCGGGCAAGTTGCAAAGGTGCTGGCTCAAAACGGCGCCTACATGGTGGGGTCAAATTGCGGCTGTTCCTTTGATGCGATGAGAGATGTGGCGCGTGAAATGAAGTGTGCAACGACCGCCCATCTGCTGATTCAGCCGAATTCTGGCATTCCGACGATTGGCGCAGATGGAATCGTGTATCCGGAAAGCCCGCGCCGGTATGCAGAGCTCGTTCAGGAACTGGCCGGCGGGGGGATCGCCGGTATCGGTGGATGCTGCGGAACGACGCCTCAACACAT